>CAIRBD010000238.1 GCA_903876745.1 uncultured Gemmatimonadota bacterium | reverse complement strand
CGGAGCTTGTTGACTCTTCCACGCGGGAGATCGTCGTGGACTTCGTGATTGAGGGCAATCTCATCGCGCCAATGGATTACTCCTTTCTCGCTGCCCTTAATACTCGAACAGGAACGATGACCTATGAGTGGCGTCCCGACATTTGCCCCATCAGGGTCTATGACGACGGCACGGAGCTCGCGTTCGCTGAAGGTTTCGATTACGGTTGCATCATCGTGAAAAACACGTGGAATCTGGTTCGCAGGAGTTAATCGGCTAATGCTCCAAAAACTCAGACTCTTAGTGAGCTTTCTGAAACTGAACCGAAAGTACCTCGCTCATCTGCCCAGGAGCCTGTACTTCAACCTTAAGTACCTTGATATGAAGAGCGCCCTACGCTTGCCGATATTCATCTCAAATAACTGCCGTCTAATCAACCTCGGAGGGGCGGTCGAGATCAGGGCGGATCTACATTCGGGCATGATCAAGATCGGGTTCAACACGGCGACTGTGTTCTTCGACGAACGGTCTCATCGTGGGGCGATCGACAACAACGGCCGTATCGTCTTCATGGGGAAGGCGACAATCGGGCAAGGCACGAGAATCTTCGTGAAATCCTCCGGTGAGCTTGTCTTCGGTGACAACTTCTGGGGAACTGCCGAAAACGCCATCTCCTGCCACAAGCGGATCGAGTTTGGGAAATCCGTACTGCTAGCCTTCGGAATCCTTCTTATGGACACCGACACCCACCAGATCGTAAGTGCCACAAACGAGGAAGTGCTCAACCCCGATAAGGCAATCGTGATCGGCGACCGTGTGTGGATAGGGTGCCGTTCCACGATTTTGAAAGGCACGGAAATCCAGGAACAGAGCGTAATCGGCGCAGGTGCCGTCGTCAGCAGAAGGTTCGACAAGCCGCACGTCATGATTGCCGGCAATCCGGCGAAGGTCGTCAAGGAAGGCATCTCATGGGTCGGCTGAGTCGGTCGGTGCGGGATGGGAACGGCTGCTCCTTTCAGACATGGTCTACCATAGCCGAGAGTAGATCGCGACACCCGATGGGCCAGAGATGCCGGCCGGTCCATGAGAAGGTCTTCTACTTCTCCTGGGCGAAGGCAGCATACCTATCAAGAGGCCGAGGGACTGAACAGAGTCAGCGACGGCAGTGTGGCGCGTCTGTGATTCCAGGGGATTCGGTGACATACCGATGATCTCCATTGTCATCTGTTCGAGAAACCCCGGGATAGGGGATGCTTTGCGGAAGAACATCGAAGAAACCATCGGTGTGCCGTATGAGTTGATCGTGGTGGACAACAGCCGGAACGAGTACTCCATCTTCGCGGCATACAATCTCGGCGTATCGAGGTGCAACTTCGATATCATCTGTTTCATGCATGATGACATTCTCTATCGTTCTGACTGTTGGGGCGCGGTGACACTCAATCACTTCAAGGATTCGACTGTCGGCATGATCGGCGTGGGCGGATCACGCTACTTAAGCCGTATTCCGAGTATCTGGTGGGCCGGCGGACTCGGGATTGCTGACGACGCGAAGGGATCGATTTGTCACAACTCCATCGACACGGATCGCCTCGAGCCTTGGAACAGCAAGCGCCAGGTGATAAATCCCAATGGGGCCGTGGCGGAGGACGTCGTCGTCTTGGACGGGTTGTGGTTTTGCATCAGGAGGGATCTCTTCGGCACCATATCCTTTGATTCGGCCACCTACGATGGCTTCCACTTCTACGACCTGGATATCAGCTTGCAAGTACTGCGCACGGGGAAACGCCTGCAAGTAGTCTACGACCTGATCGTCGAGCACGTATCGCACCCCAGGCACGATCGGAGCTGGATCACCGCCTGCTTCGCGTTCTACAGGAAGTGGGCGCCTCTCTTGCCGCTCTCAACGGTGGCGTATGAGCCGGGGACACTGGCAAGGATCGAATTCGAGAATCTCAGAGTGTCCCTCAACATCCTTAGAGGGAATGGGTACCTCTTGAGAGGACTCGGCAAGCTGGCCCGTGCGCACCTGCTGACGATCGCCCGCTATGCGGTCGTTTATGACTGGCTCTCGCTCTACCGGGCAAGAAGATGCTCTTCCCGCCCTTGATGAGCTGCCGATGAAGCGCCTGGCGCGTACGCTCGCAAACGCCCTCGGCTTTGAGGTCACGCGGCTTACACCCAGACAGAGGAGCCTCCTGGCGGGGAACCCTGCGCTTCGCTACCGGCACCTCGTGGTAGCGGATGCGATAATGGGCGCGGGGCAGATCACCTTGGCGGAAGCGCGTTTCCTCGCTGAGCTCATGCGCGGGCTAGCGTCCCCGGGCCCGATCGTAGAGATTGGAACACTTTTCGGATGGTCGACGAGTGTGATCGTGCTGGCGAAGGACCCTGAGCGCGAGCTGATTACGGTGGATAACTACTCGTGGAACCCATTCGGGCTGCCGCCTGCCCTGCACGAAGCGACCACGCACGCGGCGTTGGCAGATGCGATCGCCGGCGAGCGTGTACGAGTGCTCGCGACGAACGCCGCCGATTTCTACGCGGGCTACGCGGGTCCGCCACCGGCGCTCGTGTTTATCGACGGCGACCACTCGTACGAGGCGATTGCCGCGGACATCCGCGGGTCGCGGCAGATCAGAGCGCAGGTAATCTGTGGGCACGACTACGCCCCGAAGATCTTCCCCGGCATTGCGCGAGCGGTCGATGAAGCTGGCGGCATTGCGCGGCGGGAGGGGACGCTCTGGGTGCTCGCCAGCGGGGCGGCACGATGAAGGCTGTGCTCGTGCGGCCACCGGCCAGCCGGTCGTTGGCCAAGCTGCGTACAGCACTCGCCGAGAAGGGCCTCGGAAACGTGCTTCGTCGAGTGGTCCCGGCGGCGCTTTGGAGGCTCGCGGAGACTGTGCACGGTCTTGCGTGTAGGCACCTGAAGAGCCGAAGCTTCATACTCGGGGGCCGCAGCTACCCATACTTCTCCAGCCAGGTTAGCCCCGTGTCGTGGGCAAGCGAGCGCACCGTCGAGATCCCAGTCGTGCTCGAGATCCTGGGCAGTCGCCCCAGGGCACGGGTGCTTGAGGTGGGGAACGTCTTAAAGGTCTTCGTGGAAGGCGAGCATGACGTGCTCGATAAGTACGACCAAACGCCGGGGATTATTCGGAGGGACATCGTCGGCTTCCGGCCAGACCGCCCCTACGACCTGGTCGTCTGCATCTCAACGCTCGAGCACGTGGGCTGGGACTTCGGAGAGGCCCGTGAACCGAGGCGCGCCCTCGCCGCTTTCCACGCGATGCGGGAGTGCCTCGCCCCGGACGGCCTGCTCGTGGTCACCCTTGGGCTTGGCTACAACGAAGCGCTGGACAGGATGATTGATGATGGCGTAGTGAGTTTCGATCGCCGTCTGTGCCTGCGGCGACTCGGATGGCGAAACGCTTGGCGCGAGGCGACATGGGAGGAGGCTCGGGTGGCGCCGTACGACCACCGCGGTCCGACGGCCAACGGGCTCCTGATCGGCCTTGTCGGCGCCGTGGCGAGTGACAACTCCCTGCCGGGGTCGGCACCGTGAAGATTGCCATCACCAGCCCGGCGCTTCGATTAGGCGGGCTAGAGAAGTACACGCGTTCACTTGCAGGGCAGTTCTCGGCAGCGGGGCACGAGGTCGCATTCGTCGAGACCAAGTGGCGAGGTGGCTGGGCAGGGTGGTTCCGCGAGAGCGGGCTGGTAGTGCGCTCGCTGCCGCTGCCGGCGCTGCGGTCGCTCGCATGGCACGTGGCCCGCGTGGCGCGGGCGCTCGCCGAGTACGACGTGGTGATCGCCAACGACGACGCGATCGCACGGGCTGGGTTCGGGCTGCTGCCAGCGGCGACGGCGGCGGTCGTAGTTATCCACGCGGACCTTGCAAGCCAGTATGAGACGGCCCTCGGGGTATCGAACGACTGCGACGCGGTTGTGGGCGTCAGCGACGCAATCGCGGAGCACGCGGCGCAGCGGCTTGCAGGCCGGTCGGCGCACCTCGTCCGGATCCACGGAGGGGTGCGGGTGCCCGACGCGTGGCCGAAGGCGAACGTCGCCCCCGCCGGGATGCTTGCGCTTTGCTTCGTGGGGCGGATCTCGGACTACGACAAGGGCGTGTTCCTCCTCCCAAGTATTCTCCAGGAAGTGCTTGACTCGGGTGTGGATGCACGGCTCGTCGTTGCAGGCGATGGGCCGGACTTGTTGGAGCTTAGGCGGCGCTTCACCACTGTGGGGCTCGGTGGGCGCGTGGAGATCGCGGGGGCGCTCAGCGCAAAGGCGGTTGAGGGGCTGCTGGACCTCAGCGACGTGCTACTGCTGCCATCGCGCTTCGAGGGCTTCCCGCTCGCGCCCCTGGAGGCGATGGCGCGGGGTACGGTGCCGGTGGTGACGCTACTGCCTGGAAGTACCGACCGGATGATCGAAGACGGCGTGCACGGCGCGCTGGCCGCGTCGGGCGATGCCGCGGGCTTCGCGACCGCGATCGTCGCATTCGGACGGGACCGCGGTCGGCTGCGCCGGATGTCGGAGGCGGGGTGGCGGCGCGTGCGCGAGGAGTTCACGGAGGAGCGGATGGGGGCGGAGTT
>CAIRBD010000237.1 GCA_903876745.1 uncultured Gemmatimonadota bacterium | reverse complement strand
CTCCTTCGCGGTGGCGGCCTCCTTCGCGGCGGCCGCGTCTCGGTCTTTTCTCGTCCGTGCGGCGGCCGTGCGGCCGACGGGTCTCTGCCGTTCGGCTTGTGACAGGGCGCCGTCGATGGCGTCCGGGATTTCCCGTTTGACCGGCGGGAGTTTCACCTCGGTTCTTTTGGGGAGATGCCAGCCGCGTTCTTTTTCTCTCAACTGTTCGTCATGGCCGACCACCGCACCGAGGGTCATCTCGTCTGCACGACACTGCAGAAAAAAAAGGACATGGCCGGCGCGGATTGGATCACCAGGGCCTGCGAGAGGCCTGCGAGAGGCGCCCTAGAAGTCCTCGTTGACCGTGAACACCGGCGCCACGATCCCGCCCGCGCCGCCGGCGGCGCCGGCCATGACGCCCGACTTCTGGTACTCGGACACGCGCTTCTCGAAGAAGTTGGTCTTGCCCTGGAGCGAGATGAGCTCCATCCAGTCGAACGGGTTCGTCGCGCGGAACAGCGGCTCGGCGCCGAGCGCGCGCAGCAGCCGGTCCGCGCAGAACTCGACGTACTGGCTCATCATCTCGCCGTTCATGCCGATCAGCGACACGGGCAGCGCGTCGCACACGAACAGCTTCTCGATGCGGACGGCCTCGCCGATGATCTCGTGGAGGCGCTTGTCCGGCAGCTTGAGCGAGGGCGGCAGCAGCGCCGTGTACAGGTGGCACGCGAAGTCGCAGTGGAGGCCCTCGTCGCGCGAGATGAGCTCGTTCGAGAACGAGAGGCCCGGCATGAGCCCGCGCTTCTTGAGCCAGAAGATCGCGCAGAACGACCCCGAGAAGAAGATGCCCTCGACCGCGGCGAACGCGACCAGCCGCGCGGCGAACGGGGACGTGTCGTCGTCGATCCAGCGCATCGCCCACGTGGCCTTGACCTTGACGGCCGGCATCGTGTCGATCGCCCGCATCAGCCGGTCGCGCTCGCCGCTGTCCTTGATGTAGTGCTCGAGCAGCAGCGCGTACGTCTCGCCGTGCACGTTCTCCATGGCGATCTGGAAGCCGTAGAAGCAGCGGGCCTCGGGCAGCTGCACCTCGCACATGAAGCGGGCGGCCAGGTTCTCGTTCACGATCCCGTCGGCGGTCGCGAAGAACGCGAGCACGTGCTTTATGAAGTGCTGCTCGTCCGGCTTGAGCTCGTCCCAGCGGTCCATCGACAGGTCGATCTCATCGGCAGTCCAGAAGCTCGCCAGAGCCTGCTTGTAAAAGTGCCACAGCTCGGGGTAGCGCACCGGGAACAGGCTGAAGCGGTCCGGGTTCGGCTCGAGCAGCGCGCAGGCCTCCGGAGGCGAGGGGGCGGCGGCGCACGCCTCCTCGCCCGTGTCGGCGTAGCGCGCCATCTTGAGCGGAGGCCCCGAGTGCGCGTCCATGTGCCGACCCTCTATCCGGTAGCTGAGGGAGACGCCGCCTGCTCCGTTTTAAGCCCACGTCGGCGGCGGCGGCGGCGGCGCGTTTTTTGGCCGGCTCCTTCAGCGGACTCTCGGATGAACGGGCACGGGCACGGGCACGGGCACGGGCACGG
>CAIRBD010000236.1 GCA_903876745.1 uncultured Gemmatimonadota bacterium | reverse complement strand
AGCTTCTGCTTGAGCGTCGTCGTGCCGATGGTGAGCGTGACGAGGTAATCACCCGTTCCCGCGGTGAAGCCGCCGGCCGCACCGCCGCCGAAGCCACCGCCGCCACCGCGACCGGCCGGCATCGGCGGCTTGATGCCGATGAGTTGGAACACCTTCGTCACGTTCGCCGGCTCCGCGCCGCCGCGACCACCACGGCCGCCGCCCGCGAACGGATCGTCGGCGCCGGCGCCACCACCACGCGGCGGCGGCGCTTCGCCCGGACGGGCGCAGAACGTCTCCCACTGCGTGAGCGGCGCATAGCAGTTCGCACCGCCGGCGCCACGTCCACCGCCGCCACCGCCGCCGCCTGCACGTCCGCCACGACCAGCAGCGCCAGCGGCCGCCGGCAGGATCAACACTTTCGCGCGTGCCAGCGCCGTGCTGTCGTACTTCGCGGCCGTCAACGAGTCGAGCACCTTCGGGCCGCGCACGGCCTTCAGGATGCTGTCGCGGCGTTCACTGGCCGAGAGCGGTGCGGCCGGCGCGGCCGGACGCGTGCCCTGGTAGTTCCATACCACGGAGTTCAGCCCGGCCGTGGCCGTTCCGTTGAGCGTCGCGATCACGTCGCCCGAGGCGTCGCTGATCGTGATGCGCGCGCCCCCCGTCACACCGGCGCCCACGCGGTACTTGATGTCCGCGCCGTACGTCGGGCTGGGCGTCGTGAAGAAGCCCTGCGCGTTGCCGTTGCCGCCGCCCGCGAGCGTCGGCCCTTCACCCCACTGGTACGCCGTGCGCGGCTCGAACAGATGCACCGACGACGCGACGACCTTCTCGTTGAGCTGCTCGAGCGGCGCGATGTCCACGATCCAGAAACTGCGCCCGTGCGTCGCCGCGATGAGCTCGTGGTCGCGCGGGTGGATCTTGAGGTCGAACACCGGCACCGACGGCAGGTTGCTCGCGAACTTCGTCCACGTCTTGCCGCGGTCGAGCGAGGCGTACGCCGACAGTGAGCTGCCCACGAACAGCAGGTTCTTGTTGGTCGGATCCTCGCGGATCACGTGCAGGTAGTCGGCCGGCGAATCCTTCGGCAGGTTGTTCGCCGTCGACGCGAACGTCTTGCCGCCGTCCGTCGTCACGTACAGATACGGCGTGAAATCGTTGTTGCGGTGGTTGTCGAACGCCACCCAGAAGGTGAGCGTGTCGAAGTGCGAGGGCTCGATGCGGGCCACGAACGGATCGGCCGGGAGTCCCGGGAACCGCGACGTGAGGTTCTCCCACGTGGCGCCGTCGTTCATCGTCTTCCACACGTTGCCGTCATCGGTGCCGGCGAACAGGATGCCCGGCTTGATGGGCGACTCGGCGAACGCCACCGCCGTGCCGTACGTCTCGGCGCCCGTCGCGTCGAGCGTGATGCCGCCCGTGAACGTCGTCGACGTGTCGATCTTCGCCTGCCACTTCTTGGAGAGGTCGGGCGAGATCAGGAACAGCTCCTCACCCTTCTTCGTGCTCTTCAGCACGCGGTTGCCGGCGAAATACACCACCGACGGATTGTGCGCCGAGAGGATGAGCGGCGTGTTCCAGTTGAAGCGGAGCGCGAGGTCCACCGAATCCTTCGCCTGCTGCGCGCGGAGCGCGGCCAGCGCCTTCGTCTGGTCCTTCGTCTCGGGCGCGAGCGGATCGCCGCGCACCACCGCGATCGAATCCTCCCACATCTTGTAGCGCTCCTGCCAAGATCGGAAGCACACGT
>CAIRBD010000235.1 GCA_903876745.1 uncultured Gemmatimonadota bacterium | reverse complement strand
CCGATCACGTACTGGTCGAGCGTCTCCTTGATCTCGTGCGGACTCGGGACCGAGGTCACCGACTCCGCGACTTCGCGTTCTTCATCCTCGGCGAGGATCTCGTTGCACAGTGCGATGCATTCGTTGCAGATGTAGACCGAGGGCCCGGAGATGAACTTCCTCACCGAGTCCTTGGACTTGCCGCAGAACGAACAGCGCAGGTGCCGGTCGTGGGACATCGACGTCATCGACGGAGACGAGCCTCAGGGACGGCGTGGAATCAGGGCGCCACCCGGAGGTGGGGACGTACCGATTTCGACGCGCGACTTTCGGATGAGTAACAACCCTCCGGAGAGGGGTCAAGCAACTACACTATAACATCGGCATTGTGAAGGAATTCACAAGCGCGAGTTTCGGGACCGCTTCGCGGTTACTTCGCCGCCGTCAGCGCGCCCGCCACCGCTTCGTCACGGTGCGTGATCACGCTGTCGATGATGCCGTACACCTTCGCTTCTTCGCTCGACATGAAGAAGTCCCGCTGCATGTCGTTCTCGATCTGCTCGAGCTTCTTCCCCGTGTGCTTCGCGTACAGCCCGTTCATCTGCGCACGCAGGTAGAGGATCTCCTTCGCCTGGATCTCGATGTCGGCCGCCGTGCCGCTGGCGCCGCCCGAGGGCTGGTGGATCATGATGCGCGAGTGCGGCAGCGCCGAGCGCTTGCCGTCCTTGCCTGCGGCGAGCAGGAACGAACCCATCGACGCGGCCATCCCCATGCAGATCGTGTTCACCGGCGACCGCAGGAACTGCATCGTGTCGTAGATCGCCATGCCCGCCGACACGCTGCCGCCCGGCGAGTTGATATACAGGTGGATGTCGCGCCCCGGGTTGTCGGCTTCGAGGAACAGCATCTGCGCGATGATCATGTTCGCCACGTCGTCGTTGATCGGCGTGCCGAGGAAGATGATGCGGTCCATCAGCAGGCGCGAATAGACGTCGTAGCTGCGCTCGCCGCGGCTCGACCGTTCGATCACATACGGGTTCGGGATCATGGGCATCTCATCGTCCTCGTGTCGCGGTTGGAGGCGGCCGTCGGTCGCCGGGCGGGGCGTCGCTGCGCCCACTCCCTCAACCAGTATCGGCCGCGAATAGTTCACGCCTGTTCGACAGTGCTCTGGCCGAGGAGCCACGCGAACACGCGCTCCTCGGTGATGCTGCGCTCGATCTCGCGCAGCCGTCCCGCCTTCTCCAGCGCCGCGTACACCTGACTCACGTCGGCGCCGCGCTTCTCCGCCATCTCGGCCACCTTGTCGTCCACGTCCTTCTCGGTGGCCGCCAGCGACTGCCGCGACGCCACCGTCTCGATGACGAGGTCGCGCTGCACCTGGCGCGTGGCCGTCTGCTGGAACTGGGCGGCGAACGCCTCCATCTCGGTCTCGGGCACCTGATACGCCTTCGCGTACGCCTGCACCAGCTGCTGCACCCACGACGGCGGCACGTCGAACGGGTTGGCGCCGAGGATCTCCTCGAGCAGCGACCCGCGCACGGCCGCGTCGGCCTCGCGCTCGGCGTTCGTCGTCAGATCGTCGCGCACCGCCTTCATGAGCGCCTCGAGCGACTCGAAGTCGCCGAGTTCGCGCGCCAGCGCGTCGTCGAGCGCGGGGAGCGACTTGCGCTTCACCTCGCTCAGCGCGGCGCGCACCTGCTTGGTCTTGCCGCGCTGCGCCTCGTCGGGGAAGTCGTCCGGCCACTTCACCGGCGTCTCCGTGCTCGTGTCCGGCGCGAGCGCCAGGATCACTTCCTCGATCGCCGAGATCGCCTGCCCCTCGCCGATCACCAGCCGGTATTCCTTGCTCTCCGGCACCGTGCCGTCGTCGTCGGCCACGGCGAGCTGCACCGTGACCATGTCCCCTTCGCGGGGCTTCTCCTCCACCGGCGTCCACGAGGCGCGCTGGTCGCGCATCGACTCGATCTGCTCGTTGAGCATCGTGTCCGTGACGGCCGGGTTCGGCCGTGTCACCTTGAACCCGGCGAGCCGTTCCAGCGCGATCTCCGGCTTCACTTCGCAGTGCAGCTCGAAGGTGAGGCCCTCGGTGTCGTCGATCTTCACGTCGTGGGCGTGCGGCTGCGTGATGGGCTCAAGCTTCTCGCTCTCGATCACGTGCGTGTACGCCTCGCGCATCAGCTGGTCCACCGCCTCGGCCTCGATCTCCTGCGCGAACTTCTTGCGCACGACGGCCGCCGGCGCCTTGCCCACGCGGAAACCGGGCAACCGCACGGTCTGTGCGACCCGCTTGGCCGCCCGCTCTTTGGCCTCGGCCACATGACTGGCCGACACCGAGATCTGCAGCCGACGCTCGAGTCCGTCGGATTTCCGGGAAAGAACCTGAATGTCCATGGGTCGCTATGGGTAAAGACCCCGCCACAGGCACGCCCGGGCGGGGTGAAGATGGGCTGGTCGTCTGACCATAAAGCTATATGGATGCGAGAGCACAACCAAGGATTAAGGAGGGTCCGTACGTGAGGAAGTTCCCTCCCCCTGACCCTCCCCCTCCCCCTATCCCTCCCCCTCCCCCTATCCCTCCCCCTCCCCCTATCCCGCCCCCTCCCCCTGAGGGAAATG
>CAIRBD010000234.1 GCA_903876745.1 uncultured Gemmatimonadota bacterium | reverse complement strand
GCCACGATCGGCGGGAACTTCTGCCGTGCCGTGCCGTGTGCCGACACACCACCCGCGGCCATCGCCGCCGGCGCGCGGGTGCGCCTGATGGGTGTGCACGGCACGCGCGACGTGGACGCGGCGGACTTCTTCGTCGGTCCGCGCCGCACGGTGCTGGCCGGCGGCGAGGTGCTCGTGGCCGTCCTTCTGCCGGCGCAACCGGCGGGATCGGGCTCGAGCTATCAGCGTTTCTCGCGACGCAAGGGCGCATCGCTCGCCGTGGCCGCCGTCGCGGCGCGCATCACGATGGTGAACGGCACGATGACCGGCGCGCGGATCGTGCTCGGCGCCGTGTCGCCCGTGCCGCTCATGATCGCGTCGGCGGCGGCGATGCTCGAGGGCGAACGGCCGTCCGGCGCGCTGTTCGCCAAAGCGGCGGCGCAGTGCGCCGACGAAGCGCTTCCCATCACCGACGTGCGCGGGTCGGCCGATTTCCGGCGCGAACTCGTGAGCGTGCTCGCGCGGCGCGCGTTCGAAGAAGCCGTGGAACGTGCGGAGGTGCGGTCGTGAGCAGCGAAGTGCTCGTCCATCTGAACATCAACGGCCAAGACCGCACGCTCGCGCTCAAGCCGAACACCACGCTGCTCGCCGCGCTGCGCCAGCACCTCGGCCTCACCGGCACCAAGAAGGGATGCGGCACCGGCGATTGCGGCGCCTGCACGGTGCAGGTGGACGGCGCGCCCGTGAATTCGTGCCTTCTGCTGGCTGTGGCCGCGCAAGGCAAAAAGATCACGACCATCGAGGGACTCTCGCACGACGGCGAGTTGCATCCGCTCCAGCACGCGTTCGTGAAACACGGCGCCGTGCAGTGCGGGTATTGCACGAGCGGCGCGGTGATGGCGGCGAAGGCGCTCATCGAGCAGAATCCGGCGCCGAACGACGGCGAGATCAAGGAAGCGCTCGCCGGCAACCTGTGCCGCTGCGCGACGTATCCGCGCATGATCAAGGCGGTGGCCGGCTGGAAGGAGTTCGAGGGCGTGCCGCTCGACGCCAAGCCGCACGCGCACGCCGAGCGCGATCAGCAGCGCGATCACGACACCGTGGGTCACGGCGTCACGCGCTACGATTCGCCCGACAAGGTCACTGGCCGCGCCAAGTACACCGCCGACATCCAGCTTCCCGACACGGTCGTCGGCAAGCTGCTCGGCAGCCCGATCGCGCACGGTATCATCAAGCGCATCGATGTAAGCAAGGCGCGCGCCCTGCCCGGTGTGCTCGCCGTCATCACCGGCGCCGATGTGCCCGACGCGTTCTACGGCGTGAGTCCGGCACGCGAGGACGAACAGATCCTCGCCAAGGAGCGCGTGCGGTACGTGGGGGACGAAGTCGCGGCCGTCGCCGCCGTCGATGAAGAGACGGCCGAGCGCGCGATCAGGCTGATCGAGGTGGAGTACGAGGAACTGCCCGCCGTGTTCGATCCGGTCTCGGCGATGGCGCCCGGCGCGCCCGTGATCCACCCAGAGAAGCCGCGCTACGCTGGCAACATCAACACGCGCGTGGACTGGCACTTCGGCGACGTGCACAAGGGCTTCGCCGAGGCCGACCTCGTGCGGCAGGAACGGTTCGTCGGCAATCGCACGTATCAGTCGCCGATGGAGCCGCATGCCGCGCTCGCGCGATGGGAACACCACGGCGACCGTCTCACGCTCTGGTCGGCGACGCAGACGCCGCACTACCTGCATCGCTCACTCTCGCGCGTGCTCGGCGTGCCAATGGGGAACATCCGCGTCATCCGGCCGGCGGTCGGCGGCG
>CAIRBD010000233.1 GCA_903876745.1 uncultured Gemmatimonadota bacterium | reverse complement strand
TTGTTCCCGTCCAAGAACCTCGGCGGCTACGGCGACGGCGGGATGCTGGTGACGCAGGACGACGCCCTCGCGACGCGCCTGAAGCGCCTGCGCGTGCACGGCGGTCTCACGACCTACCTGCACGAGGAAGTGGGCTACAACTCGCGGCTCGACGCCCTGCAGGCGGCGGCGCTCGTCGCCAAGCTGCCGTACCTCGCCGGCTGGAGCGCGAAGCGCCGCGAGAATGCTGCGTATTATGACGCCGCGTTCGCCGACCTCGCCGAGGTGACGACGCCGTACATCGACCCGGCCAACGAGAGCATCTACAACCAGTACACGCTGCGCGTGACGCGCCGTGACGAACTCAAGGCGCACCTCGGCGCCAAGGGGATCGGTCACTCGGTGTACTATCCGCTCCCGTTGCACCTCCAGCCCTGTTTCGCTTACCTGGGCTACAAGCAGGGCGCGTGTCCCGAAGCCGAGCGTGCCTCGCACGAAGTCGTGTCGCTCCCGATCTACCCCGAACTCACGCGCGCCCAGCTCGACGAAGTCGTGGCCGCCGTGCGTTCGTTCTTCGGCCGCTGAGATGACTGATGACCGTTGATCACAAGCAGCGCCTGCTCGCCGCGATCGCCGACCGGACCGCCGTCGCGGGGGTCGTCGGGCTCGGCTACGTGGGGCTGCCGTTGGCGATGGAGTTCTGCGAGGCCGGGTTCACGGTGGTCGGGTTCGACGTGAGCGAGGCGGTGTGCGCCGGCCTGATGAGCGGCCAGTCGCACATCCTCGACGTGCCCGCGGATCAGCTCGCGCGCCACGTGAAGAGCGGGAAGTTCAGCGCGTCCACCGACGAGGCGATCCTCAGCCGAGCCGACGCCATCTCGATCGCCGTGCCGACGCCGCTCGCGAAGACGCGCGACCCCGACATGTCGTTCGTGATCGCCGCCGCCGCGAGCGTCGAGCGGCAGGCGCACAAGGGGATGCTCATCGTGCTCGAGAGCACGACGTATCCCGGCACGACCCGCGACCTGATGCAGCCGCGCCTCGAGGCGCTGGGGTATACGATCGGCGGCGACGTATTCCTCGCGTTCTCGCCCGAGCGCGTGGACCCGGGCAATCCCACGTGGCACACCAAGAACACGCCGAAGATCATCGGCGGCATCGGACCGTCGTCCACCGAAGTCGCCAAGGCGCTCTATGAGACGTGCATCGACACCGTGGTCCCCGTGTCGTCGCCCGAAGCCGCCGAACTCACGAAGCTCCTCGAGAACACTTTCCGTTCGGTGAACATCGGGCTCGTGAACGAGATGGCGATCATCTGCGACCGGCTCGGCGTGGACGTGTGGGAAGTGATCGACGCCGCCGCCACCAAGCCGTTCGGCTTCATGAAGTTCACGCCCGGCCCCGGCATCGGCGGGCACTGCATCCCGCTCGACCCGCATTACCTCGCGTGGAAGATGCGGACGCTCAACTACAAGACGCGGTTCATCGATCTCGCGAGCGAGATCAACTCGGCGATGCCCGACGTGGTCGTCGAGAAGGTCTCGCGTGGCCTCAACGAAGTCAGCAAGTCGGTGAAGGGGAGCCGTGCGCTGGTGCTCGGCGTCGCGTACAAGCGCGACATCGACGACATGCGCGAGAGCCCCGCCTTCGACGTGATCCGGCTGCTCGAGGAGCGCGGGGCGCAGGTCGTGTTCCACGATCCGCACGTGCCGAAATTCCGCGAGGACGGGCACGAGCGGTTCGGGGTGGCGCTCACGGATGACGAGTTGGCGAAGGCCGACGTCGTCGTGGTCATCACCGATCACCGGGCCGTGGACTACCAGCGCGTGCGGGACCAGGCGTCGCTCGTCGTCGACACCCGCAATGCCCTCGCGGGCACCACGGCCTCCAAGGCCCGTGTGCTGTCGCTCTCCGCACTCCACCGATGAACATCACTGTCATTGGCACCGGATACGTCGGCCTCGTGGCCGGCGCCTGCTTCGCCGAGACCGGCAGCACCGTGACGTGCGCCGACGTCGATCAGGCCAAGATCGACGGGCTGAAGCAGAATGTGCTCCCGATCTACGAGCCCGGCCTCGACAACCTCGTCGAGCGCAACCAGGCACAGGGGCGCCTGCTGTTCACCACCGACGTCGCCGCGAGCATCACGGGCGCGTCCGTCGTCTTCATCGCCGTCGGCACGCCGCCCGACGAAGACGGCTCCGCCGACCTCACGCACGTGCTCGCCGTGGCCGAAGTGATCGGCCGGCACCAGACCGGCGAACTCGTCGTCGTCACCAAGAGCACGGTGCCCGTGGGCACGGCCGAGAAGGTGCACGCCGCCGTCGCGAAGTACGCGAAGCATCCGTTCCACGTGTGCTCCAATCCGGAGTTCCTGAAGGAAGGCGCCGCGGTGGACGACTTCCTCAAGCCCGACCGCGTGGTGCTCGGTGTGGACAGCGACTACGCCCGCAGCGTGATGGCCGAGCTCTACGCGCCGTTCGTCCGCACGGGCAAGCCGATCATCTTCATGGACATCCCGTCGGCCGAGATGACGAAGTACGCCGCCAACGCCATGCTCGCCACGCGCATCACGTTCATGAACGAGATCGCGAATCTGTGCGAGAAGGTCGGCGCGAACGTCGACCTCGTGCGCAAGGGGATCGGCAGCGACGCGCGCATCGGGCCGTCGTTCCTCTTCCCGGGCCCGGGTTACGGCGGCTCCTGTTTCCCCAAGGACGTG
>CAIRBD010000232.1 GCA_903876745.1 uncultured Gemmatimonadota bacterium | reverse complement strand
GCTCATGCGTCCCACGGCGGCGGCGATGCGTCCTTTGATGCGGCTGCTCTCGGTCTTCGAGTACAGGCCGCGGAGCCACGCCGCGTCCTCCGCGGACATGTGCTCGCGATCGAAGGCATCGAGCGCGGCAAGCCGGAGCTGTTCGTTGGCGTCGTTCTTCTCCACCAGTGTGCGGATGGCCGCCTTCGCCTTGGGGCTCTGATGGTTGGCGAGCGCGCGTACGGCGGAGCGCTGCACCTTCTCATCCTCGGTCGCCCGCGAGAGGTCGATCAGCGCGTTGAGCGACTCGTCCCCCGGGATGCGCGTGAGCCAGTTCACCGCTTCACTGCGCACGTCCGACGACGGATCGCTCTTCGCCACGCCGATGAGCGTTGCCGCCGCGCTCGCGTCGTGCTTGTTGCCGACGATGAACACCGCGTTGCGGCGCAGCGGCACCGAGCATTCGTCCTTGCGGGCGAGGATCTTCTTCGTGAGCTGCTGTGCCGACTCCGGGTCGCTCTGCATCAACGCGCTCAGCGCCTCGGCGCGCACCGAGAGTTCTTCCCGGTCACAATCGGCACCGGCTGCGGAGAGGGCGCGCTTCACGGAGGCGTCACCGCTCATGCCGCGGGTGCTGAGCACGCCGGCGATCCGCGCGGCGAGCGGACTGGCATCGGCCTGCAACGTGCGGGCGCTCGGATACTTCGCCTTCTGCGCCTCCAGGGCGGCTAGCGCCTCCTGCAACTCCGGCGTGCCGCCGATGCGGTACAGCGCGAACGCCTGCCAGTACGGGGCATCGGCGGCATAGGTGGAGTTCGGGTGCTTCGCGGGCAGGCCTTTGAACAGCTGCGCGGCACGGCGATAGTCGCCGCGATTCAGTTGCTCGCGCGCCTGCCGATACAGCGAGTCGGCCGGGTCCTGCTGCGCCCACGGCGCGCGCGGTGACTCGGAGAACCCGCCGCGCGCCGCGAATGGCGCTACGCCGGCGAACGACAGGCCGGCCGCGCGCACCGACTCCCGTGCATCGTCCATCGCCCGCTGCACGTCGGCGCGGGCGAACGTACGCGCCACTTCCGCTTCGGCGCGGGCGGCGTCCGCGCCCGCCATCATCGAAGCGCGTGCCACCTCGGCGTCGAACCGGGCGGCCAACGCCTCGGATCGCGCGGCGTCGATGACGTCGCGCGTCCAGCCCGGCTCTATGGTCACGGCGCGCGGCGCACGCGCCGGAGCGGGGGCTGGAGCGGGAGCCGGGGCAGTCTGCGGCGTCGGCGCCACAGGACGGGCCGGAGTCACCTGTGCGCCAAGCGTCGTCGCGGTCAGCAGCAGCGAGAGGGTCGTGATCGTTCGCATCGGTTGCATCCTCAGTATTCGTTGGCGGCGAGGTCGGCGACGGCGTTCCGCACACGCGGCACGAGGTCGCGCTCCTCGAGCGCATCGGTGATCAGTGTCAGTTCGGCCCGGCGGCTCTGCGTCGGCATGCGCGCGACCTGCGCCAGCACGAGCTCGAGGTCCTGCAGCAGGGTCTTCATGCGTGGGTCGGTCGCCACGGGCGAGTCGAGCAGCAGGCGCGTGGTCGTGAGCAACTGCGCGGCCTGGGGCGAGAGCGACTCGCTCGGTGCCGTATTGCCGTTCGCGTGCAGCGCCGTCAACAGCACCACGGTGCGGCCGAGGAACTCCTCGGTCGTCACGTGGTACGGATCGCTCGCCGACGCCGCGAGCACTGGTGTCGCGGCCGCGACGACCGGAGCGCTTCCCATACGCGGCGCGGTGAATCGTCCGAGTGCGATGCCCACCAACAGCATCGCCGCCGCCGCCGCCGAGAACGTCGGCCAGCCGATCGTGCGGTGCGGCGCGACCGGCGCGTCGAACGCCTCTCGCTCGATCCCCGCCCACATCGCATCCAACGGCGCCTCCGG
>CAIRBD010000231.1 GCA_903876745.1 uncultured Gemmatimonadota bacterium | reverse complement strand
GGTGCCGGTGCTGCGCGCGAGCACCCAGCGCGCGAGGCCGACGGCGAACACGAGGGCGCCGACCGACGCGCCCAGGATGATCATCAGGAGGGTAGACTGCGAAGGCATTCAAAAGGACCGTGAGGGGATTCTGATATGCGGAACGCCGGCGCCTGTGCCGGCCCGCGGGAGACCACTACGCGACGTTCGTCGCCGAACGCCGCCACAGCAGATACACCGGCACGCCGAGGAGCACGATGGCGAGCCCAGACAACGCCTGCACGCGCGTCTTGTCGGCGACGAGCAGCGTCACCGCCACGCCGGCCGCGAGCAGCACGTACAGCGCGGGAAGCACCGGATACCCGATGGCCTTGTACGGCCGCGGCTCGGCCGGACGCTTCACGCGCAGGATGAACAGCCCGATCGTCGTCAGCGCGTAGAATAGCAGCGCCGCGAACACCACGTAATCGAGCAGCTGGTTGTACGTGCCGGTGAGGCACAGCACGCTGCACCACACCGACTGGATCACGAGCGCGAACGCCGGTACGCCGTTCTTGCTCAGCGTCCCCGCCCGGATGAAGAAGAGCCCGTCCTGCGCCATCGCCCAGTACACGCGGGCGCCGCTGAGGATGAGCCCGTTGTTGCAGCCGAAAGTGGAGATGAGGATCGCCACCGCCATCATGATGCTGCCGCTCGAGCCGAAGATGCTCTCCATCACCGCCGTCGCCACGCGGTCCTGCGTCGCGTGATCGATGCCGCGCGCGAGCACCGTCGCACCGTCGGCGGCGCCGTGCAACGGCAGCACGCTCAGATAGCCCACGTTGGTGAGCACGTACAGCAGCATCACCAGGCCCGTACCGAGCAGCATGGCGAGCGGGAGGTTGCGCTGCGGGTTCTGCACCTCTGCAGCGGCGAAGGTCGGGGTGTGCCACGAGTCGGCCGAGAAGAGCGAGCCCGTGAGCGCCGACCCGAACGTCACGATGAAGAGCGCGCTCCAGACGGGCGTGCCGGCGAACCACTTGCCCGGCCCGAAGTTCGCCGCGATCGCCTCGCTGTTCCGCCCGACCGTGATCGCCAGCAGCACGAGCAGCGCCAACGACGCCGTTTTGATGAACGTCAGCGTGGTCTGGACGAACTTCCCTTCCCGCACCCCGCGCAGGTTGATCCACGTCAGGAGCCAGATCGACGCGAGCGCCACGAGGCGCTGACTCGAGAGTCCGAGTTCCACCGTGGAGCCGCCCACGGTAAAGTCCGCTTGCGGGAACCAGCTGAAGCGCTCCGCACCGACCGCCGGGAGCAGCACCCCCAAGAACTTGCCGCACCCGACTGCGACCGCCGCGATCGTGCCCGTCTGGATCACCATGAACAGCGTCCATCCGTACAGGAATCCCATGAGCGGACTCATGGACTCTCGGAGGAACGTGTACATGCCGCCGGCCCGCGGGTACATCGCCGCCAGTTCACCGTAGGCGAGCGCCCCCAGCACGGTGATCACCGCCGTCAGAGCCCACGCGATGAGCAGCCACCCCGGCGACCCCAAAGTCCGGCCCATGTCGGCCGAAACAATGAAGATACCCGACCCGATCATCGACCCCGCGACGAGCATCGTCGCGTCGGTCAATGTCATCGCTTTAACGAATTCGCCTTTTTGGGAAGGCAGGGCCATTGGTGTACGCACCGGGTCCGGGTGGAAGCACCGGAAGTTACTGAACGGGTGCGGGTTAGGCCAGAGCGGAGGGCCCGAAAAACAGGGCGCTCAGAACGCTTGGGCGGTGATCTGGTACGTGGCCTTCACCGGGGTGCCGTCGGACTTCACGGCGGGGCGAAAACGCACTTCCTCGAGCATCGCCTTGACCTTCTTGTTGTAATCAGAATCCTTGGACGGCGTCCACTCGAGCAGCTTGCCGTTTCCCTTTTCGTCCACCTCGAACGTCGCCACGAGCGTGTACGGCTTCACGCGCGACGGAACGGGGAGCGGGAGCAGTGCCAGCGTGGTGACCGACGGCGGATAGATGCGCCCTTCCCCGCCGCCGGTGCCCGGACCGACGCCCGATCCGCGGCCGGTCCCGACTCCCGACCCCACGCCACCGCCGGAACCCGGGCCGCTCCCAGCGGAGCCGTCGTGTCCCGTGCCGCCCCCTGTGCCGACCACCAGGCTCGCGTCCTTCACCCCCTCGGGTTGCGGAGTGGCCTTGGGCGGCTCCGGCTTGGGCTTCTCCGGCTCCGGCGGCTTCACGACCGGCGGTGCCACCACGGGGGTCGGCACGAGCTTCGGCGGGGGCGGGGGCGGCTGCACCACCATGTAGCGCAGTCGTTCCTGCACCACACCACCTGTTCCGCCATTCCCGCCGCCACCGCCTCCGCGCGGGCCCGGGCCACCACCGTCCTGCATCGGCGTGACCAGCACCTGCCGCACCCAGAACGGACCGATGAGCAGGAGGATGATGAGCAGGTGGAAGAACAGGGACGCTGCGGCGCCCCCCACCCGATTCTGCTGGGGTGTGGGGATACCGATGGGCGGCCGATAGGGCCGCCTGTGCGGCGGGGGGAGTTCGTCAGTCATGGGGTCTGATAATGATACGGCGGACGAACCCAAAAAGGTTCGTCCGCCGCCTCATTCGTTCGAGAAAAAAGCTACTTGCGCTTGCCGGGTCTCGCAGCAGGCGCCGCACCAGGACCCGCCGGCTGTTCCTTCGGCGCGGAGCCGATGACCTTCACGCCACCGCCGCGGGCCGCATCCATCGCGAAGATCACGTCCTGGAACGTCACGGTGGGATCACCCTTGATGAAGATGATCTTCTCCGGACGCGGGTCGTAGATCTCCTTGATGCGGGTCTGCAGACGATCCGGCGCGACCTTCTCACGGTTGATCGCGTACTCGGCCCCCGTCGCTCCCGGGACGACCTCGAGCACGATCTGGTTCGACACGTTGTTCGCCGGCTGCACGCTGGGAGTCGGGTCGGGCAACTGCACGTCGAGCGCCTTGCGGCTCATCGGGATGATCATCATGAAGATGATGAGCAGCACGAGGAGCACGTCGATCATCGGCGTGACGTTGGGCTCGTTGGTGAGCGAGCCGCCCTGATTCGCGGCCATTGACATTACGGGGTCTCCTTCTTCTTCATCATGCCCGACAGGTTGTCGTCAGCGAGGACCGACTGCGTCCCAGGCTTCTGGTCCGTGATGAACCCCGTCACGCGCACGCCGTTCTTCGAGATCAGGTCGAGGAGGTCGAGGACCTTGTCGTACTTGAGGTCCTTGTGCGCCTTCACGTACATGATCTTGTCGGTCGTGCGCGCATCGAAGATCGCCTTCACGGCCGGACCGACATCGTCGGTCTTGATCGGCTTCTTGTTCAGGTAGTAGTTGCCGTCCTTGTCCAGGCCGAGGATCTGGTCGTTATCCTCTTCCGGATGCGGCTTGAGATTCTGGCCCTGCGGCGGAACGGCGCTGAAGCCCGCGTTGATCTGCGGGATC
>CAIRBD010000230.1 GCA_903876745.1 uncultured Gemmatimonadota bacterium | reverse complement strand
TGCGCGGATCGCTCCGCAGACGACGGCAGACCTCGAACCCGTCCATCTTGGGCATCATCACGTCGAGCAGGATGAGGTCGGGTTCGCGCTCGAGCGCGAGACGCAGGCACTCGGGGCCCGACTCCGCGTGCACGATCTCGTGCCCCTCGCGCGCGAGCGCCGCCTCGACGGTGGCGCGACCGACCGCCGTGTCGTCGACGACGAGCAGCCGGCTCGGTCGCAGTGGATCGCTGTGCTGGATCATGAGATCAGTCCGTCGTCGGGTGCCCCGATGAAGCCCGCGATGCGCTGCCGGAGGTCTCGGAGACTGGCGGGTTTCGTCACGTAGTCGTTGGCGCCGGCCTCGAGACACCGCGCACGGTCGCCGGGCATGGCGAGCGCCGTCAGGGCGATGATCGGCGTGGTGCGGAACGCCGGATCGGCGCGCAATCGGCGGATCGTCTCGAGTCCGTCGAGGCGCGGCATCTGGATGTCCATCAGGATGAGCGACGGCTGCAACTCGGGAACGAGGCGCAACACCTCTTCGCCGTCGCCGGCGAGCGTCACGCTGTACCCCTTGGCGGTGAGGTAGCCGAGGTACGTGCGTGCCGTCGGCTCGTCGTCCTCGGCAAGGAGCACCGAACGGCGCGGGAGCGAGCGCTTCGACGACCCGGCCGCGCCGGCGCGTTCATCAGGCAGCAGATCGCCGTCGGGGCGAATGGGAAGCCGGACGATGAACTCGCTGCCTCGCCCGAGTTCGCTCGTCACTTCGATGCCGCCGTGCAGCTTATCGACGAGCCCGGCCACGAGCGCAAGACCGAGTCCGGTGCCGCCGTACGGGCGGGCCAATCCCTGGTTCACCTGCACGAACGGCCGGAAGATGCGCTGCACCTCGGCGGCGGCGATCCCGATGCCGGTGTCGGTCACACGGAACGTGACGATGTCGGGACCCGGTTCCACGGTGATCACGACACGTCCTCCCTCAGGCGTGAACTTCACGGCGTTGTTCAGCAGGTTGAGCAGGATCTGCATCAGCATCCGGCCATCGGTCTCGATCACGGCGCCCTCGGGGGGCACCCGGCACTCGAGCTGCACGCGGCGCTCGAGGGCGAGCTGCGACACGAAGCGCATCGTCGCCGTGGCCGTCCCGCCGGCATCCACGGGGGCGAACTCGGGGGTGAACTTCCCCGCGCCGATCTTCGCCAGATCGAGGATGTCGTTGATCAGCGACAGCAGGTGCCTGCCGCTCTCGTCCACGAGCAGCAGCTTCTCGTCCTGCGCCGCGCTCAGTACCCCCCACACACCCTCCCGCACCGCCTCGGTCATGCCGAGGATCGCGTTCAGCGGCGTGCGGAGTTCGTGGCTCATGCTCGCGAGGAACTCGTCCTTGAGGCGCGCGGCGCGCGCGAGGTCGGCGTTCGCTTCGCTGAGTTCCGCCGTGCGCTCCTCGACCAAGTGCGCGAGGAGGGCGCGCTCGGCATTGAGACGGCCGCGCGCCTCGACCTCATTCGTCACGTCCTTGATCGCGCCCACATGCACGGTCGGTTCGCCGTGGCTCCCCGGGTCGACGATGTGGGACTCGCGAACGTTCCGCCAAAGGCCGTCGGCGCAGAGAAGACGGTACTCGACACTGTGAACCGCCGCCGGTTCCCGGAAGACGGTCGCGAACGACCCTTCCCAGGTCGCGACGTCGTCGGGATGGATCAGCGAACGAAACCACGCAACGGGCTCGACGCCGTCGGGCCGGGGAGCGAGCGGAAGGCCGCCCCCCACCACCTCCTCCGTCACGCGACCCGAATCCACCTCGACCTGGTACACGATATCGCAGGCGACGCTGTTTCCAAGTCGGAGCCAACGCTGGGACCGCAGCAGTTCGCGTTCCTTGCGCGCCACTTCGCGCATCTCGTGCGTGCGCAGGATGCGCATCTGCCGGAACTTCTCCGTGGCCGCGAGCGACTCGGCGAGCCGCGACACGAAGCGCGTCTCCACGGCCAGCGAGGCCTGCGACGGGCTGCAGCGCACGACGCGGCACACGCCGAGCGGTTCGTCATGCCAGAGCACCGGCATCACGAGGGTGAAGTCGCGGGGTCGCGCCGAGCACGCGGCGCAGGCCGCCGCCGTCGCCGGCGTCTCTTCACGAGCCTCGTCGACGATCAGCCGGCGCGATTCGACGGCGCTGCGGGCCTGCGCATCCTCACCGACGAGGGCCGGGCAGCGAGCCGCGATCGACGGCGCTTCGTACGCCAGCTCCAGGCTGCCGTCGTCCATGAGACGCAGGAACTCGAACCGGAAGCCATCCTGCGGCGGCAGTTGGACGATCGCCGAGTCGTCGTCGACCGCGTCGATCTGTGCCGCCGCGGTCGCCCGGCCGATCGCGCCGTACTGGGACCGCAGCCGCTCGAACACCTCCGGCGGGATGTGACCGGCGTGCGGATCGGTCGACGGTTCGACCAGCTGGTCGTCAGGCGTCGGGAGAACGAGGACGGGCATCTCCGTCACGGACGCTCCGTGAGAGGGTCCGCTGGACGTGCCCCCGAGCCCCGCTCCCGCATCGCGGTGAGCTTGCGGCGCAGCGTGCGCACGTGCATACCGAGCAGTGCCGCGGCGGCGGTCTTGTTGTGGTCGCAGCGCTCGAGCGCCAGGTGGATCAGCCGTTCCTCGGTGCGCGCCACGTCGAGTTCCTTGGTGCTCGGCGCCGGCTGGGCGCCGTTCGCCAACGCGCCCGCCGAGGGCGCGAGGTCGCGCAGCGGCTCGTTCCGCGGCGCCAGGGCGAAATGCCACGCCTCGAGACGACTCCCCCCGCACGTCACCACGGCGCGTTCGACGGCGTGCTGCAGCTCGCGCACGTTGCCCGGCCACGCGTGCGCGTCGAGCAGCTCCATCGCGGCCGGCGAGATGGACTCGATCTCGCGCTCCTGCTCGCCCGACGCCCGCGCCGCGAAGAACCGCGCGAGCACGGGGATGTCCTCCCGACGCTCACGCAGCGGCGGCACGCGCAGCTGCACGACGTTCAGCCGGTAGTACAGGTCCTCGCGGAAGGTGCCGGCGCGCACGCACGCCGCGAGATCGCGGTTCGTGGTGGCGATCATGCGCACGTCCACGCGCAGCGGTGCCGACCCGCCGACGCGCTCGAACTCCTGCTCCTGCAGCACGCGCAGCAGCTTGGCCTGCAGGTCGAGTCGCATCTCCGAGATCTCGTCGAGCAGCAGCGTGCCGCCGTTCGCGCGCTCGAACGCGCCGACGCTGCGCTTGACCGCGCCCGTGAAGGCGCCGCGCTCGTGGCCGAACAGGGCGCTCTCGATCAGCCCCTCCGGCAGCGCCGCGCAGTTGAGCGTGATGTACGCCGAGTCCGCGCGATCGCTCAGGTCACGGATGGCCTGCGCCACCAGTTCCTTGCCCGTGCCGGTCTCGCCTTCGATGAGCACGCTCGCACGCGACGCCGCCACCTGCTGCACGGCCCGCATCAGCCGCCGGAACGCGAAGCTCTCCCCGATCATGCGGCGGCCGGGCCGCAGCGTCGAGGCGCTGCGGCGCAGCGCGCGAATCTCCTCCGCCTCACGGCGCGCCGCGAGCGTCTCCGCGATCACGGTGCCGAGCACGTCGGGGTCCACCGGCTTCACCAGATAATGCTGGGCGCCGCGCTGCACCGCCTGCACCGCGTCTTCGATCGCCGCGTAGGCGGTGAGCACGATGACGGGCGTGTCGAGCCCGTCCGCCCGCAGCAGCGCGATCAGGTCCACGCCCCGGAGCAGCGGCATCTGCTGGTCGGTCACGATGAGGTCGATCACCTCGCGGCGCGCGATATCGAGCGCCTCGCTCACCGACGCCGCCGTGCGCGGCTCGCCGCCGCCCTGGCGCACGACCACCTCGAGCGCCCGGCACATCTGCGGGTCGTCGTCCACGCAGAGGATCCGTGGGACATGGCCGGCGGATTCACCTTCGTCGATGCGCATCATCGTCCTCGCGATGCGGAAAGGGCTCACTGCCGGTGTGCGATGCATACCGCGACTGGAAGCATATCGCGTGCCGCCCCCCGCGCTTCCCGCCTGTCGTCCGAAGTGACGATTGCGCACCGCGAGTGACGACGAACTGACGGATCGTCGCCCAACCGCAGTATCGGCCGCGGTCCGCGGGAAGACATATTGCCCCAGTATTGTGGACAGACTGTCTCGGATACCCGGACGGAATGTCCCACCCAGCGCGAGTGGCTGCCGCGCGCCGGACACTCGAATCCGTTCCCCCTAACTCACGCCGGTGTGACGCCCGTGCAGTCGCGACACGCTCCGCCACTCGCGTGCGTGACGCGGCCGATACTCGCGGCATCCGCTGGCACATCCCGTGCAGGGAATTCCGTCCGAATGACCAAACGCCCCGCAACGCCCGCCGCCCGACTCCCACACCGCGTGCTCTTCGTCCTCGGAGCCGGCGCGGTGGGGTTCGTGCTCAACACGTTCCCTGTGTACGTGCTGGGCGGCCTGTGGCTCCCCATCGGCCAGATCGGCGCGCTCGCGAGCGGGCTGGTGTTCGGCCCCGTCGCCGCCCTCCTCACGGCCGTCTTCACGTTGTCGGGGCTCGGCGTCGCCGCGCTCACGGCCGCGTCCATCAGCCTGAGTCAGATGGTCACGTGGTCGGTGCTCGCCCTCGAAGCAGCCGCCGTCGCCGTGCTCGCACGACGGTTCCGCCCCGTCGTCGCGCTGCTCGTGTACTGGGTCTGCGTGGGCGTGCCCGCGATCGCGTTCTATTCGTTCGCCGTTCGCCGGATGACGCCGCCCGACGTCGCGATCGTGGTGGGCAAGAACGTGATGACGGGCCTGTTCAACATCCTCGTCGCCTCCATCCTCGTGGGGCGCCGTCCCTTCGGGAACCCCGCCGAATCGACGGGCGAACGGCAGCACTCCGTCGTCTCGATGCTCAACGCCCGCGTCTCGTCCATCGTGGCGGTCCCGGTGCTGCTCGCCATGGTCGTCGTGTCCACACTCTCGCAGCGGACGGCCGAACACGCGGCGACGGAGCGGCTCCGCCTCGAGTCCGCCCGCAGCGCCATCGCGCTCGATCAATATCTGCAGGCGCACCAGCGCACCGTGATGATGCTCGCCGCCACCGTCGTGGAGGCCGTCGGCGAGTCGACGTCGGACCGCTACCAGCTGCTGAACGCGGCGCGCCGCGCGAATCCGGGATTCCTCACGATGCTCATCGCGGATTCCTCAGGCCGGGTGCTCGCCGTCTCGTCGGGCGCACCCGGCAAGCTGCCGCCGCTCTCCTCGTTCAACCCGGTGAGCGACCGGCCGTATTTCACCGAAGCCATGCGCACGGCCCTTCCCTTCGTCTCGGGTGCCTTCCTGGGGCGCAACTTCGGGCGGGACGTGATCGCCGGCGTGAGCGCGCCGATGCTCGGCCGCGATGGCCGAGCGGTGGGCGTGGTGGAGGGCTCGCTCAACGTGAAAGAGCTGAGCACCATCGTGGGCGCGCCCGCCGGCCTCGACGTCACGGTCGTCGACCGCGAGCGGCACGTCGTGTACTCCTCGGCGCCGCAACACCACCGGATCCTGTCGAGCATCTCGCCCACCATCGCGCTCGGCACGTGGGCGAGCGGCACCGACTGGAGTGACGACCCGCGCATCATGACCTCGCGACGTGAGACATACTATGCCGTCGCACCCGCCGCGGACGGCTGGAGTGTTTTCATCGAGATGCCGCGCTACGTGGCGCTGCGAAGCGCCGAGATCAACGGCACCGGCGTCTTCCTGGCGTGCATCATGCTGTTCCTGGCATCGCTCATCGCCGTGCGGTTCGTCAACCGGGCGATCGTCGACCCGCTGCTCGCGCTCGAGTCGCAGGCTGCCGCCCTCAACTGGGGCGGGTCGCTCCCCGAAATCACCTCGGGCCCACGGATCGGCGCGCCGCCGCGCGAGATCGCGATGGTGGGCGTCGCGCTCGAGCATGCGTCGCGACGCATCAACGAGGCGTTCTTCGACACGCGCCGCGCGCTCGCCGACCGCGACGCCGCCCTCTCC
>CAIRBD010000229.1 GCA_903876745.1 uncultured Gemmatimonadota bacterium | reverse complement strand
GCTCACGCGATCGTCGTGGCGAGCACTGCGCCGACTCACCCGATGGCGATCTTCCCGGCGTTCGCCGCCAGCCACGCATCGAAGTCGCTGAGCGACGCGTTCAGCGCGCGGGAGCGCACGGGATCACGGTAGCGCTGGAACTCCTCGCCCAGGATCGCCTGGAACTGGAACATGTTGCCCAGGTCTTCGGCGCCAGGGAACCCGAGCCCGCGATACACGTCGAACGGCACGTCGAAGAAATTCACCGTGCGGCCGAGCGCCTTGCCCATCTTCGCCGCCATATCGGCGCCGGAGAGCGATTCGCCGGCCACGCCGATGCGCTGGCCCACCGTGCTCGTGCCTTCCTTGAAGATGCCGTACGCGCACCGGCCGATGTCCTCGGCGCCGATGCCGGGGAGCTTCACCCCGCCGAGCGGCATTGCGAGCACGAGGTTGCCATCCTCACCCGCGCGCGGCCCCATGCCGAAGTGGATGAAGTTCTCCCAATAGAACGCCGCTGTCATGTAGGTGGTCGGCGCGGCTTCGGCGGCGAACACGGCGTCCATCGCGCCCTTCGAGTCGAAGTGCGGGCACTTGAACTGGCCGTGCAGCGTGGGGAGCCGGTCGTCGGTGAGCGGGATCCATTTGCGTGTGTCCTCGAGCGTGCTCCACACCACGTGCTGCACGCCCGCCGCCTTGGTGGCCCGCGCCATCGCCGCGGCCTGCACGCCCTCGCGCTCGGCGGAGAAGTGCTCCCAGAAGTTCGTCACGCAGAAGGCGCCGTAGGCGCCGGCGAGCGCGGCGGCGAGGGTCGAGGCGTCGTCGGTGTTGCCGGCCACGACCTCCACGCCGAGCGCCGCGAGGGCCTTGGACTTGTCGGAGTTCGGATCGCGCGTGATGGCGCGCGCGGTGAACGGTCCGTTGACGTCGGCGGCGATGGCGCGCACGAGTCCGCCGCCCTGCGCGCCCGTGGCACCGAACACCGCGATGATCTTCTTGTCCGACATCCGAACTCTCCTGTGGTGTGAGCGTGCCGACCTCGGGCGCTCTCATGTTGCCGCGCCGCGGGAACAGGAGACTAACGCGCGGAACGTGTCGTAACCAGCGTTCGCCGCAGGCCGCAAGAGTGTGACGAAGTTGAGACTCGACCGCTAACTTCCGGCAACCCCATCGGAGCCGGTCCATGCCCTCGCTCTCGTTGCGCGCTCTCGCGCTCGCCGCCGTCGCGGCCACCGCCGCCGGCGCGCAGACGTCCGTCATCCTGCCCGGCCCGTCGGGCAAGGCGCTCACGAAGTTCGAGATCCGCGTTCCCGCGGCCGTGCGCAGCGAGCCGCTCACCGGTCGCGTGTACGTGATCATCACGCGCGACAGCACACGCGAACCGCGCGCGATGGTCGGCCGCGTCGGCACGCCGCTCTTCGGGCACGACGTCGAGAAACTCGCGCCCGGCGCGGCGGCCTTCGTCGACGGCACCGACCTCGGCACGCCGGTCTTCGACATGGCCGATGTGCCGGCCGGCGACTACTGGGTGCAGCCCTTCGTGAACGTTTACTCGGAGTTCAAGCGCGCCGACGGCCACACGGTGTGGATGCACGACGACCAGTGGGAAGGGCAGAACTGGGCGCGCTCACCGGGCAACATCTACGGTGCGCCGGTCAAGGTGCATCTAGATGCAAAGACGAAGAGCGTCGTGAAGCTCGTCGCCGACAAGATCATCCCGCCCATCGTCGGCGCCGCCGACAACGAATACGTGGTGCGCTTCAAGATCCAGAGCCCGTCGCTCACGAAGTTCTGGGGACGGCCCATCTACCTCGGTGCGACCGTGCTCCTGCCGCGCGACTACAAGACGAGCACCATCAGCTATCCGGTGAACTACATCCAGGGGCATTTCGGGCTCGCCGCCCCGTACGGATTCGAGGCGAACGCGGCCGCAGGCCGTGGCGGCCGCGGCG
>CAIRBD010000228.1 GCA_903876745.1 uncultured Gemmatimonadota bacterium | reverse complement strand
GATCTCACAGATCTCGAGCGCCTGCTCACCGGTGTCGGGCTGCGAGACGAGCAGCTTCTCGACGTCCACACCGAGCTTGGCGGCGTATTCGGTGTCGAGCGCGTGCTCGGCATCGATGAACGCGGCGGTACCGCCGGCCTTCTGCGCGTTGGCCACGACGTGCAAGCAGAGCGTGGTCTTGCCGCTGCTCTCAGGGCCGTAGATCTCAGTGACACGACCGCGCGGGATGCCGCCGGCGCCGATCGCGGCGTCGAGATTCATCGCGCCCGTCGGGATCACATCGACGCGCACCTTGGGCGCATCGGGCCCCATCTTCATGATGGCGCCGCGTCCGTAGGACTTCTCGATCTGCGCAATCGCGAGATTGAGTGCCTTCTTTTTTTCTTCGCTTACGGCGGGTGCGGCCATCGGTGCCTCGAGTGGTCTGGGGCGTGTCGCCCGTGGAATGAAGATACCGTGGGGAGGAAGGGGGAGCATCCCCTCGGGAACGGCGTGTGCTTGGTTCGGGAGTATACCGAACACATACCGAAACTGCAACTGTGGTGGGGTGGGGCTCAACGACGCCGCAGGTTGTTCGGAGCGGCATCACATATCTGCCTGCCGATGCATACTGTTGACTTCTTCTAAGTCGTTACCTCACAACTGTTTTACCTGCGTATACCTGCGGCGTCGTTGAGCCCCGCCACGCCAGCCTAACTTGCAGCGAACGCCCCGGGGATGTGCCGCACCAGCACCTGGCGGCCGCGGAGCAGCACCCCGAAGACATCGAACCGGTACGTCTCCCCCGCCCGACCGTGTCGGTCGATCCAGGTTTGCGCCGATTTCAGGAGCTCGCGCTGCTTGCGACGGTGCACGGCTTCGACCGGGTCGCCGAACTCGTCTCCGCTGCGCGCTTTCACTTCGACGAACGCGATGACACCTTCGCGTTCCATGACGAGGTCGATGTCGCGGCGGCCGGAGCGGAAGCGGCGCGCGATGATGCGCCAGCCGGAGTGTTCGAGCCAGCGAGCGGCGATGCGCTCGCCGAGTTCGCCGAAGGCGTTGGTCGTTTTGGTCATGGGGCGAGAGTAGCGCGGCACGGGGCGCGTCGTGTCACCGCCGTATTGCGACGGGAAGCGAATCGTTGCGGTGACGCGCGCGTGCGTCGCGCCGCGTGCTCTCGCCGACGAGAACTCGCTCACCGATCAGGATCAACGTCCGGTGCGTCGTGGCAGAGGCCACGGCGACGCAGCGCCGCCACGGCATCGGGCCGAACGGCAGCGAGATACCGGCATGCTGCGGCAGCGTCGAGCGCGCATCGCACACCGACTGGCGCATGAAGCACGAGCGTGCGGCGACAATACGCGAGCATCGCGGCGAGCGCCGGTTCGGCGGCCTCCACGTCGAGCGCGATCGCGCCGACTTGCGCACTGTCTCGCCATCCGTCCTCCGCCACCGCCACGATGTCGAGAACCCCCGCGTGGAGCAGCCACGGGCGCGCGTCGAAGGTCGCCTGCTGGGCACCATCGCTCGTCCACACCTGCGCCACCACCAGCGCGCCGCTTTGCGCGAGGAGCCTCAGCGCGTTGCGTGGCCGCCCGACGACCGCGAACACGTGGTGGGACTCGGTGATGGAGAGGAGCGCATACGAGACTTGGGCGAGCAACGGCTCGCCGATCACTTCCTCGCTCAGACGAGCGAGCAGTGCGTCGTGCGCCAGTACGTCGACGACGGCGCTCGGCAGCGCCACGGTCGCGTGGACGAAACCCTGCAGATCCATGCGACGGTTGAGGCCGTCGCCAAAGCAGACGACGCGCCAGTCTGTCTCGTCGTCCGCCGCGTCTTCGATGGGTCCAACGCCTGCAGTCTCGCCATCGTCGCCCTCGTAGCCATCATCGCCATCATCGCCATCATCGCCATCATCGCCATCGTCGCCGTCGTCGCCCTCCCACTTGTCGTCGAGGCGCTCGTGTTCAGGCGCGTCCTCGTCGAGAGGAGCGAGCCCCCATGCCGCCGGGAGATCCGGCATGCGCTCGTCCGACGGGCGTAGCGCGGGCCGCGCGCGGACGCCCGGCATCTCAAGCACGGGGACATACCCGTCGCGCGTGATCACGCGCACCTGCGCCGCCTCAATCGCGCACAGGCCTCGCAGCGTGCCGGCGCGATCTGTGGCGACGATCAGCACCGGACCGTAGAGCACGCAGCCAAGACCGGGACGGTTGACTCCGAGGATGCACGTCGCCGATTCGCGGGACGGCGCGGCGTCCGTTCTGCCGTAGACCAGCAGCTGCTCCTCACGCGCCCCCGCGGGCAGCGAAACGATCAAGACGGGCGCGTCTGCGGCCTCGCCTGCGCCGACCGGCGGTGAGAGGTGGTCGAGCGGCACCTGCGTGAGCGGACGATCGGGCTGGAGCACCAGCGCATAGGCATGGAGGTTCATCGGACCGAGGAGTTGGCGGTGGAGGCGTCCGTCACGCGACGGACCGCGTGCGGCGACGAATGGGAGGCACGCGACGAGGCGGGCGGCGAGAGCCGCATCCACAGCGCGACACCCGGCAGCAGCAGGGCGACGCCGACGGAGACGCCGATGACGAGCGCGATCACGTCCGCGATGGCGTCTCGCCAGCGTGACGGCGCGGGAGGACTGCACCGCGGCCGCGGGCGCCGCCGACGCACGGGTGGGCGGACCGGTGCCGCTTTATTGAGCGCGGCTTCGCTCGGCGGGACCCACCAGACGACGTCAGTGGAACCGGGGCGCACGATGTTGGGCAGGTTGGGCGACATGACCGGCTCAGCGAACATGTGGAGCGAGCCACGACGCGAGCCGTTCGACCAGCCACGGCGCGAGCCACGACGCGAGCCACGTCGGCTGCCACGTCGGCCGCCACGCCGCCCGCGCCATCACGAGTCGGCTGAGCGTGACCAATGTCCCCAGCGCGGACAGGCCATCGAGGAGCAGGCGAGCGCCTCGGCAGACGGCGCCGCACACGTCGGCGGGTGATGACGGGGACGCGCTGCGGGGAACACCGGATTTGCGACCAAGCATGGGTGGACTCCTTGAGAAGGTCTCACCGAGCCTGCAGCCCTCCGGCGTCGCGCTCCGAAACCGGGCGCGTGCAGGCCGCGGCGGCGACACGCGTGGCGGCCCTGCCCCTCCGGGCCGTTGGCGGCCGAGAGATCGGCGACCGGCGGCGAGCTCTACAAACCCCCCAGCATGGAAATGTCGACGTTATGCCCCCCCCCCCTCTTTCCGGAACTGCCCCATGCTTTTTCTGCAAGCGCTGCAACAGCTGATTTCGAACTTCTTTTGGGCCCGCGACGTCGTTGGCGACGCGGCCGGCCTGGGAGAACACGAGCCCACCACCCTCGAGGCCGTACAGCGCACGGCCCGCTCGGTGATACAATTCGTGGCGACACTGCTCGGTCCCGACGGCGACCACACCCTGGGCTCCGGCGTCAGTGGCGACCCGGAGATCTCGCCGCTCCTCCGCGTCTTCCCGGCGCCCCGTCTGCGGCTGCAGTCGCACACCGAGGCGCGATTTCTCGCGGGGCAGAAAGGCCAGCGCGAGTCGAACGATACGATCACGTGGCCGCAGGCGGTGTTCATGGGCATGCCGCTGCTGCTGCGCGAGGCGTATGCGAAGGTCGGCGCGCATGTGCAGGCGCGCGCCGAGCACGCAGCACGCGCCACGCCGGCGACCGAGGTCGCCGTGAGGGTGGCCTTCATGGCGCGCCGAAGGGCGCTGCTCGATTGTCTGGTGCCCGCCGTGATGCTGAACGACGGCTTGCGCACGCGCAACTACGCCTGCTGTCTGGTGAACGAGCATATGACCGTCCGAATCCAACGCGATGCGGCCGGGGCCGCCGTCGGCATCGACGACGTGCTGTTCACCTTTCGGAGTGACGATGTACCCGGCCCGCGCCTCAAGAAGCACGTCGACGCCGACGGGATCCTGCGTCACCGGACGCACGAGCTCGATGTCGGGCTCGTCTCCTTCCCGCTGTTGTTCTACTTCCTAACGGTCATTCGTCCCTAGACGCTCGTCCGACGTGGATTGCTCGCCTCGACCGAGGACTACCGCCTGGAGACCGACCACTGGGCGCTCTAACTGTCCCTGCGCTCGGGCGATCGACTCGGTCGGTTTCACCCCAAGAGTCTGGGCAAAGTCTCCGACCAGTCGCTGCACCGCATGGCACGTGAGGCGCTCGGGAGCACGAACGTGCCCGACTGGGACGCCCGCGACCCGAGGGACGGACGGCGCGAGTTGTGGTCCGGCGACATCGCGCGCCTGCCGTTCATTTCGTTCCATGGGGGGATTCGCAGGGACTGGGAGTACGCCTGCCTCGTCGCGGATAACTCGCGACTGGTCGCCGAGAACGACTACCATCGCAGCTCCGACATGGTGCTGCGTCATCGGCGTCGGAGCGCAGGGACAAACCCGTTCTAGTGCGTCCGGCTCGACGGCCTCTTCACGGGCGACGACCCCGTCGCGGCGGGCGCCCGCGGATCATCGACTGGACGCAGTTTGACCCGAACGATCCCGAGCGGGCCATCGCGGCGGCCCTGGCCCGCGAGCAGCGCGGCGGGTAGATCCGGCGCGCGTCGGGAACGCATGCCCCGCGACGTGGATCGACGCGGAGTTCCCTTCACCCGCGGTATCCTTCGGCCATGCCGCGACTGCATCTCTTTGAAATCGAAGACCAGCCGTGGTGCCCGCGCGTGCTCCGCGACGGCGCCACGGACTACCTCGCCGAGGTGATGCAGCGCGGCCACGTGTACGACGGCGTGGCACCGCTGCTGGCGGAGGCCGTTCGCGCGAGCGGCGCGGACACGATCGTGGATCTCTGCTCGGGTGGCGGCGGGCCGTGGCGGGTGCTGGGAGCTGCACTCACGGCGCTCGACGCGGACGTACGCATCGTGCTCAGCGACCTCGAGCCCAACGTGACGGCACTCGAAAGGACGGCCGCCGCCATGCCCGGCGCGCGCGTCGAGCGGCGCTCCGTAGACGCACGGCAAGTCCCCGCCGCGCTACGCGGGTTCCGCACGCTCTTCACGGCGTTCCATCACTTTGAGCCGGAGCAGGCGCGCGAGATACTCGGCGACGCGGCCCGGGGGCACGGGATCGGCGTGTTCGAGGTGACGGAGCGCAGTCTGCTCTCTCTCGTTGGGGTGCTCGTGTCGCCGCTCACCGTGTGGCTGCTGACGCCGCTGATCCGGCCGGTGACGCTGTCGCGGCTGGTGTTCACGTACCTGCTGCCGCTGATCCCGCTACTCGTGCTGTTCGACGGCGCCGTGTCGGTGCTGCGGAGCTACACGGTGGCCGAGTTGCGCGCGATGGCCGAGCAGGCGGCGCCCGACCTGCATTGGACCTGTGGGCGGATCCGGCTGCCGCACGCGGCGGTGACCTATCTCATCGGGGTGCCGAGGGGATAGTCGCTCGTCGGTGGCGACGAACTCCGTCACCGCGCGCACGACCTCGGGACGCTCGAGCCGCCGCCGATGCCCGCCCGCATCGAGCTCCATCAGGCGTGCGTGGGGATCCGCCGCCGCCGTCTCGCGCGGGCGGCCAAGCGCGCGGCTTGCATATCCCCCTAGCCTGTTCCTCAGGGCGACTTTCGGCCGCCCCGTCCGTCCACGGCGCCTCTGCTCGTTCCCCCAACCAGGCTGTTCCCATGCTATTCCTCGCTGCGATTTCCATGTTCTTTGACGCGAATTTCCGGGGTCTCATCCTCGGCCTCTCGTCGCACGACCAACCGACGCTCGGCTCGCAGCGGCTGCTGTCGGTCATGGCGTCTGTCCGAACGACGGTTGACTATTTCATCCATTTGGCTGCGAACTCGGGTGACGACACGATGGGGTCCGGCATCGCCGGTAACCCGGAAGTCACCCCGCTGCTCCGTGTACTGCCGGCCGTGGCGCGAAGCGTGGCGGAGCGGCACGGACAGGATCCGGACGAAGCGGTGTACGCCGCGACGATCTTCGTGGCGACCGTCACCGGACGCCTTACGCCACAGCTTGGCGTCTGTGACGACGAGTTCCTCTGGACCTGGCGCGGTCTTCTGGCCGGACTCCGCGCGAACGGGCCCTCCGGCGACCACCGGCAGACCCAGGTACGTCTGCTGCGCGACCTCCAGAACGTCGCTGTGACCCACGGGGTGCTCGATCCCCGCGACCTCCCCGATCTCGTGACCGTCAAGGATTGGCTCGCGGACGAAGCGTTGCGGGAGTACGCCCGTAAGGACATGCTCGTTGCGTATCGCATCGCGCATGCCGCGCTGCCCGACGCCAGCCGGGCGGCGTATCCGACGTTGCGGTCGATTGCCATCTACAACGAGCGCGGGATTCGGATGATCCGCGATCTGCCGCAGCGGCTTGCGGCGCAGGGGTGCACGCGAGCGGTCGAAGAGATGACGCTGCTCGAGATCATCGCGGTTCTCAACCCGATGGCGAGCGAGGAACTCCGGGTCTGCCTCGTGCGCATGCAGGACCGAGAGTACAGCACCGCGGCGACGACCAAGATGGTGAGCATGGCGTCGCACTTCCTTGGGGCCGTCTTCGATCTGGCGGCTGTCTATCCAGAGATCGATCCGCACAGTTTCTCGTTCCTGCACCTCTTCACGCAGATGCTGCCGATGGAGGCGACCGACGAGACGACGGAGACCACGCGGCTGGTGCGTCTCGCGGTGCCGAGTTCCCAGCTGGCGGAGGCTCCCCCGACCGTTCCCGTCGCCCGGCGCGTGCTCGACTTCACGGCTCACGCGTCCTACGACAACTCGCACCTCACCCTCACGAACGGCCGTTGGGACGGTGTGTCGGTGCCCTATTACACTCCGGCGCTCCGAGACGAACTCGCGAATGCGGTTTTGCTCGTACGATTAGTCTACGAAGCTCGCCTTCCCGACGACGCACCAGCGGCGTGGGATGCATTCATCGCACGGTCGGTTGCGCTAGAAGCATACGTGCGCCAGCGGAACGAGCG
>CAIRBD010000227.1 GCA_903876745.1 uncultured Gemmatimonadota bacterium | reverse complement strand
CCGCCACGGCGCCGCGCGAAAACCGTGCAGCGCATGCACGTCCTGCAGTTGCGCGAGATACCACGCCGTGAGTTCGGCCTGACCGAGCCGTGGCGTGCGGCCGCCGGAGCGGCGCCACGCTTCGCGCACCTCGTCGATGGGCTGCCGGTTGCGCGGCACCGCGGCGTGCCGCGCCTCGCCGCGCGCCAGCGCCTCGGCCAGCACGCGACGCGCCTCGTCCTCGAGCCCCGCCGGGAACTCCTCCACCGGCTCGCGCTCGCGGCTCAGCTCGAAACCGAAATACGACACGCGCCGCTCCATCGCGAGCGGCGTGCTCTTGTGGCGGCCGTCGAACACGAGCGTCGGTGCGCCCGAGGTCGCGTACTTCCGGATGAGCGCGCTGGGGATGCTCGTCCCCTCGATCGCCGCGCGCGGATTGCCGTAGGAATCGGCGAAGTAGCGCAGCACGCCGCACACGGCGCCCCAGCTCCCCGCCACGCTCGTCTTCGAGACGCGCGCATCGTGGCCGTCGGCCGTCTGCTCGTCGATGACGAGACTGAACGGCTGGATCTGCGCGAGCAGCTCCACGAACTGCCGCTCCACGGCCTCGCTCACCATCGGCATCGCCGTCGGCAGCGGGAGCTTCACGGCGCGATACACGCTCGCCATCGCCAGCGCCGCATCCTCGATCGCCTTCACGAGCACGCCCCGGCGCTCGGCCCACCGTTCGATACTCTCGTCGAACAAGTGACGCGGCAGACCGTACACCTCGCCCACGTAGCCGCACTTATGGAACGCCTCGGCGTACACGTTGTACGCCGTGAGATTGTCGCTCCCGCGCACGATGAGCCCCTCGAGGTCCCGGTCCTCGCGCGTCATGCGGTGCAGGCTCTCGATCCCCGCCATCACGCCCACGTACGGCAGCAGCGTGTCGTCGCAGTGCACGAGCAGCTCGGCCCACGGCCGGTCCACCGGCATCGCCTCGACCGCTTTGCCGTAACGCGAGAGTCGCGCGTTCTCGATGATGCCGCGCCGCTCGAGATGCGCCACCGCGTTGCGATAGCTCAGTTTGTCGAGCGGCACCGGCAGGTCGAGTTCGTCGGCGCGCACGCCGAGGTCGGCGCACGTCATCGCCACGCGCTCGCTGTCGCCGGCAAGCTGGAACTCCGGCGCGGTGGGGCGCAGCGACGCGAACTGGATGTCACGGTCGCTCAGGATGAACACACGCCCGCCCGCCACACGCCCGTGCACGCGTCCCGCCATCTGCAGGATCTCGTTGGCACCGAGGTGCAGCTTGGTGAGCACGTTCCTGCCGCGATCGACGACGTTCGCGAAGCGGGTGTCGTCGATGATCACCGTGTCGAGCCCCTGCACGTTGAGCGCGCTCTGCCCCGCGGCGGTCATCGCGAGCACGTACGGCTTGGCCACCGTGCCGTCGAGGAACGGTCGGATCACGCGGATCGGTTCGCCGCCGTGATAGAACTGCGCCGTCATGCGCGGGTAGCGGCTGTGCACCGTCGTCGCGACCTGCTCCACCATCGCGCGCGTGGGGAGGAACACCCCCACCCCGCGCTCCTCCTTGGTCACACGCTGCAGGAACTTGTCGTCCAGGAAATCGCCCGGCGCGCGGCGCACCACCTGCACGTCCGCGGCCTTCGCCGGATCGAACGCGGTGCTCTCGATCACGCGTTCAGCGTCGAGATAGTTGGCGTAGAACGTCGGGTCCACCGTCGCCGACAGCCAGATGAAGCGGCAGCCGGCACGTTTGCCGAGCGCGAGGCAGAGCTCGAGTTCGGCGCTCGTCTGGTGGATCTCGTCCACCACGAGCGTGTCCTGCGCGCGGATGTCGCCGTTCTGGAACCAGCGACGCGCGATCCCCGTCGTCACGATCACCACGTTCCACGAGGGCGACTCGGGGGTCGCCTCCCGCTCGCGGTTGATCACCCCCACGCGCAACTCGGTGGTGCCGAGCAGTGCGTGGGCGATGGGCTTCACGGCGAGGGTCTTGCCCGTTCCCGTGCCGGCGACGATGCCGAAGCCGAGCCGGCGTTCCCGCGGGTCGGCCTGCAGGTCGTGCGCGCGGAATCGCTCGGCGAGCGCGCGCAGCTCGTCGCCGCGTTCGCGCCAGAGTACGGTCGGAATGTCGAGGCCGAACGCCAGTTCGATCGTCTCGCAGGCCGCCCGCGTGGGCGCGATGACGATGATGCGCCGTGTCTCGCCCGACCCGACGAAGGCGTCGTGATCAGGCGGGAGGTAGGGATCCGTGACGCGACGCAGCGAGGAGTCTAGTACGGGGGTTGCTCCGGCTTCGCGGCGGGCTTCGCCGGAGAGGGAGTCGAGGCGGGAAGGGTCACGGTGCGCGTCTGTACGGGCGTCACGGTCACGTTCGACGGTTGAGCCGGCGACGGATTCGCACTGACGGGCGCAGGACTCGAAGCCCCCGGTGCGAACGCAGGAGGCGCCATCCGCGACCGGCCGCCCCCCTGACGACGCGACTCGTTCCACGAGTTCCGGGGCATGTCATACGAAGTCGGCGGCATCGTGCGAACTGCCGCGGGGAGGCCCGGCATGTCGCCGAACAACACTTTCGAGTTCGAAGGCTGGTTCCGGATGGCCGACGTGCAGTCCGTGGCCGCAGGCTGCTGGCTCGGCGCGACGCCCGTCAGCCACACGCGGCAAAGCCCCGCGGGCGGATATGCCGTCTTCGGGATGACGTCCGATCGGTCGTCACGCCCTTTGTCCTGCGCGCCAAGCGGCGCCGCCCCAAGGGCGACGAACACGGCCAATCCGAGTGTCGAACGCGTTACCTGCACGACCTTCCTCCAGGATCCTGAGCGGGCGTCGTTCAAAGGACGACGCACCTGCCGGCCCGGCCACAAAACTGCCTCAGCGCCGAGCCCGCCGTTAACTACCCGCCCGCCCGGCCGAGGTTCACGCACGCGCCGTCTCAATCGCCGAAGCTGATGCCGACCCGACGCGCCGTCCGCACGAGGTCGTGCTTGGGGTCCACCCGGCGCGGCGATCCGAGCGCCTTCTCGATGGGCACCATCACGATGTCGGGCGACTGCAAGGCCACCATGTGCCCCCACCGGCCGTCCTCAATGGCCTGCACCGCGGCCCCGCCGAACCGCGTCGCCAGCAACCGGTCGTACCCGGTGGGCATTCCTCCGCGCTGCAAGTGCCCGAGCACCAGCGACCGGCATTCCTTGCCCGTCCGCTCACCGATCCGGCGGGCCAGCCCTTCCGCCACGCCGCCCACGCGGCGCTCCTGGCCGGGCATCGATTCGCCGATCACCGATTCCTCCCCGCCCTTCGGGAAGGCGCCTTCGGCCACCACGATCACGTCGAAGCTGCGCCCGCGGCGCTCCCGCTCGTTGATGGCTTCGCAGACCTTGTCGAGACTGTACGGGATCTCGGGAATGAGGATCACGTGCGCCGCTCCGGCGACCCCGGAATGCAGCGCGATGAAGCCCGCGTGGCGCCCCATCACTTCCATCACGATCACGCGGTCGTGGCTCTCGGCGGTCGTGTGGAGCTTGTCGATCGCCTCCATCGCCGTCGTGACCGCCGTATCGAAGCCGAACGTAGTGATCGTGCCGCTCACGTCGTTGTCGATCGTCTTGGGGACGCTGACGATGCGCATCCCCTTCTTGGCGAGGCGCTGCGCGATGGCGAGTGACCCGTCGCCGCCGATCGAGATCATCGCATCGATCCCGAGGTTCCGCGAGTTCTCCATCAGCTCGTCCGAACGGTCGACCTCGACGAACGATCCGTCCGGCTGCTTGACCGGATACTCGAACGGGTTACCGCGATTCGTGGTGCGGAGGATCGTGCCGCCGAGATGACCGATCCCGCGCACGTTGTCACGCGTGAGCGGGATCACGTCGTCCTCGCCGAGCAGACCCATGTATCCGCGCTTGATGCCGAGCACGTGCCAGCCGCGATCGACGGCCGAGAGCACGGCGGCGCGGATGACGGCGTTGAGTCCGGGGGCGTCGCCGCCCCCCGTGGATATCGCTATGCGCATGGTGTGGTCATTGGGTCGGGTTTCAAAGCCGAGGCGCGCCCGGTCAGCGGGATGCACGGTGCTCCGCGATGAGACGGAGTACCTCGCCCGGCTGGGCGTGTCGTTTGAGTACGGACTTCTGGAATATCGGCACGGCGTCCACGGTCACCTCGAAACGCCCCCCGCTGGACGGTGCCATCCCGACGTCGGCGTCGGGAAACTGCTGCCGGATCGCGGCCGCCAGACCGACGGCCCTGGGTTCGTAGTTTCAGGAAGTGCAGTATTCGATCAGGATCTGCAAAACAACCTCGTTCCGGATGTGGTACTCCCAATTTCGCGCCTGTGGCACCCTCGGCGCCAGTCGCACCGCCATCCAACTCCCGAAGCTCCTCCGGTGTACAGCGACCGGTCGTGGCGCTAGCGTGCAGTGATTCCCCACCGGCTCCCGCGAGGTCCCCCCGATGCACGCCCGCCAGATCGCCGTCGTTCTCGCGCTTTTCCCCGCGATGCTCGCGGCGCAGCAACGCACCGACGCCCTGCAAGCGGACATCGATCGCCGCGCCGCCGCCATCGCCGCCAAGCTGACAGCGTGGCGGCACGACATCCACGAACATCCGGAACTGTCCAACGAGGAAGTCCGCACCGCCAAGCTCGTCGCCGACCATCTCAGGTCGCTGGGCCTCGAGGTTCGGACGAACGTCGGGGGGCACGGCGTCGTCGCGGTGCTGCGCGGTGGCCGTCCGGGCCCGGTGGTGGGACTCCGCGCCGAAATGGACGCGCTGCCCGTGCTGGAACAGGTGGATGTGCCCTTCAAGAGCCTCGTGCGCACGCGGTACAACGGCGTGGAGACGGGCGTGATGCACGCGTGTGGCCATGACATGCACGTGGCCATCCTCATGGGCACCGCCGAGGTGCTCACGGAGATGAAGGCGCAGTTGCCGGGCACCGTCGTCTTCCTGTTCCAGCCCGCCGAGGAGTTGCCGCCGGTGGGCGGCGCGGGCCCGATGATCGCCGCGGGCGCCATGGACAACCCCAAGATCGATGCGGTCTTTGGTCTGCACGTCGGCCCTGGTCCGGTGGGCGCGGTGAGCGCGATCGCGGGTTCCACCACCGCGGCGGCCGACGGGCTGCGCATCGTGGTGCACGGCCGCCAGACGCACGGTGCCTTCCCGTCGGCGGGCGTCGACCCGATCGTGGTGGGCGCGCAGATCGTCCTCGGACTCCAGACGATCATCAGTCGACAGGTGAACCTCGGCACGGCGCCCGCCGTGGTGACGATCGGCGCGTTCCAGGGCGGCCTGCGCGAGAACATCATCCCCGACAGCGTGTGGATGATCGGCACCGTGCGCACACTCGACGAAGGGATGCGTTCGCTCATCCACGAGCGCATCAAGCGCACCGCGGAGGGGATCGCGCAGTCCGGCGGCGCGACGGCCGACGTGGCCATCACGCGCGGCTATGACGTGACCACCAACGACACCTCGCTCACCGCGAAGATGACGCCCACGCTGCGTCGCGTGGCCGGCGCCGGGATGTTCTCGACCGGCACCCCGAGCCTCGCCGGCGAGGATTTCTCGCGGTTCGCGAACAAGGCGCCGGGGTTGTTCATCTCGCTCAGCGTCACGCCGGCGGGCGTCGACCCGCTTACGGCGACGAACCACTCGACGCTCTTTCAGGGCGACGACCGCGCGCTCCCCATCGGCGTCCGGTTGATGGCCAACATGGCGCTCGACTACATGCGGCTGGGCCGCGTTCAGTAGCCGAGGGCGGCGCGGGCGGCGGGGAGCGCCCGTGCCGTCCACGCCGCGTACTGCCGGCCGGACGGGTGCAGGCCGTCGGTCGTCAGCCACCCGTCCGTCCGTTCGCGCGAGTCGCCGGTCACGTCCACCCACCGCGCGCCGACCGGCTCCACGATGCCGCGCGCGGCCGCGTTGAACGCGTCGATCGCCGCCGCGATCCCCGCGCGGCGGTCATCGGCCGCGAACGGCGTCACCCCCCAGTCTGGGATGGAGAGCACCACCACGCGCGAGGGATCGTCGCCGGCCAGCGTGACTGCGCGCGCGAGCACCTCCGCGTATCCGCGCAGGAACCCGACGAGGGGAAGGCCGCGAAACTGATCGTTCACCCCGACGAGCAGGCTCACCAGCGCGAACGGACCGGTCGGCGCCGCCGCCGTGATGCCGGCATCGAGTTCGTCCACCGTCCAGCCGGTGCGCGCGACGATCAGCGGGTCCTCGAGGGGCACGCCGTCGCCACGCAACGACGCGGCGAGCTGCCGCGGCCAGCACGCGGGTTCAGCGACCCCCTCACCGATCGTGTACGAATCACCGAGCGCGAGAAAACGCGGCATCACTTCGCGATCGGTACGCCCGTGACCGCCGCCATGCGCTGCAGCGTCGTGTCCTGCTTGGCGACGATCATGCGCAGCGAGTCGATCGCCGCCTGCTGATCGGAGTGCGCCTGCCGGAGCTCGTTCACGGCGTCGCCAAGCTGGATGTTGAGCTCCTGCTGCCGGGCCTCGGCGGCGGGATTCTGGATGCACGCCGCCGCGACGAGCGGCAGCAGCACGAGAGCAAGGCGCGCGCGACAGCGAACGGCGGACGATGGCATGTGCGGATCCTCGGTGGCGGCGCGCGACGGCAACAGAATGCGCCGAGGCGCGCGCGCGCGGTGACGGTTCCCCGTTGGCGGGAACGTATATCGCTCGCACTACCGATGGGAGCCATGCATGCCCGCTCGTCCCACCCCCCGCACCGGCACCACGCTCGTCGAGCTCTCGCTCGTGCTGGTCGTGGCCGGCATCCTCACCACCGTCAGCGTCCCGGGCGTTCGCGCCGCGAGCGACCGTCTCGCTATGCGTGCCGCGGCGCAGGACGTCCGGCTCGCGCTCGCCATCGCGCGCGACCAGGCGGTGCGCCGCGGTGACTACGTCACCTTCGTCGCCGACGTCGCGACGGGGCGGCTGCGGGTCGTCTCGGGCGGCGAGGCGCTCCTCGAGCGCGACGTCGCCGCGCGCCGCGGCGTGACCCTCACGGCCACGCGCGACACCATCACCTATGCGCCCACCGGACTCGGCTGGGGCGCCGCCAACACGACCATCATCCTCACCCGCGGCGCGCGCGTCGATTCGATCGTCGTCTCACGGCTCGGGCGCGTGCGATGAGCGCCGCGGCACGGCGCGTGCGCCGGCGTACGCGCGCCGCCCGCACCGGCTCACGTCCCGAAGTCGTACCCGATCACGCTGATGCGCGGGATCTGCTGCCCGATCACGTGCTCGATCGTGCGCACCATCGCGATCTCGTCCGCGCACATGAACGTGAACGCGTCCCCGGTGGATGCGGCGCGCCCCGTGCGCCCGATGCGGTGCACGTAATCCTCGGCCTGCTGCGGCACGTCGTAGTTGATGACGTGCGTGATGCCCGAGATGTCGAGCCCGCGCTGCGCGATGTCGGT
>CAIRBD010000226.1 GCA_903876745.1 uncultured Gemmatimonadota bacterium | reverse complement strand
TTGTCCTCGACGAGCAGGATGGCGTCGGGGGCGAGGGCATCGAGACGATGCCGCGCGAGCAGCACCTGTTCATTGAAAGCGAGGGCGAGGTTGGTCGCGTCGCCCCAGTTGGTGATCGGGCCGGAGCCCACGCGGATGCGGAATCCGCTGGCGCCCTCGGGCACGCGGGCCGGCGGCTGGATCTCCGCCGGGATGATCTCCACGGTCCAGACGCCGTTCCCCATCTTGGCGGAGACAGCGCCGAAGATCTGTCCGCATCGTTGCGCGCCCTCACCGGAGTCGGAGACGATCTCGACGGTGTGTTCGCGTTTGGTCAGCACCGTGTGCTGCATCGGTGCAGCCCGTTTGGCGGGAGCTTCGGCGGTATCGGTCACGGTTGTCACGCGCGTCCCCTGTTCGTTCGGAGAGACGCGGACCATGTCGACTGTGAGCACAACGCGGACAGGGCCCGACGCCATCTCGACACAAATGTTCGAGATTGGCTCACGGACGTCCGAAATGTTCCTCGGGCGCTCGTGCCCCTGCGCAACGGCGCGCAACACAACCTCGACAACCCGAAATGTGGTTGCTGGCTCGGAAACGTCTGTCGGGCGTTGGCGGCGGTCGTGCGCGGTTTTCCCTGACCGCCTAGGTTACGGGATGCAAAATCACCGCCTTGCCATCCTCGCCGGCGTGCTCCTAGCGCCCGGCGTGCTCGCCGCGCAGACGACCGCCGCCGCTCGTCTCGAGAACGTTCGCGCTCGCTATTCCGCGCAGGGGGCGTTCGAGACGGTCGCCTACCTCGACCGCTTCGTGCGATGGCCCGGCAACGCGGGCTTCGACTCGAGCATCATGCACGTGGCGGGCAAACTCGCCGCTGCCGGTTACATCGAGCAGTCCAAGGCGTCGCCCGCCGACCGGCTGACCTACCGCATCGAGCGTTACCCGATGGCCGCTTCCGCCTGGGAGCCGCTCGACGCCAGCGTGAGCATCGTCGGCGCGAACGGCGCACGGGTGCCGGTGTACTCGTTCGCCGTGAATCGCAACATGCTCGCCACGAACTCCTTCTCCACGCCCGCCGGCGGCGTAGACGCCGAACTCGTGCGCGTGACAGGGATCGACTCGGTCACGCTCGCTGCGGCGAACGTGAAGGGCAAGCTGGTGCTGCTCGACGCGCCCTCCACGAGCCGCCGCGGCGGACTGCAACAGCTCTTCACCGAGGCCGTCTCAAAGCGCGGCGCACTCGGCGTGTTCGCGTATTCCCTTCCCGCGTACCTGCAGCCTGAGAAGCACCGCACGTCGATCACCTTCACGAGCATCCCGCTGGATACGGTCGCGCGTGGGTTCGGCATGCCGCTGTCGTTCGGCGCGCGCGAGCAACTGCTCGCCGCACTCAAGGGCGGCCCGGTGCGGTTGCACGTCGAGGCGACGTCGCGCTTCACGCCGGCGGCCGTGGAGCTCACGGTGGTCGCCGAGATCCGCGGCAGCCGCGAGCCCGACACGCGCTTCGTGTACAGCGCCCACGTGCAGGAGCCGGGCGCCAACGACAACGCGAGCGGCGTAGGCTCGCTCATCGAAGCGGCGCGCGTCGCCGCCGATCTCGTGAAAAGCGGCAAGGAAGATCCCAAGCGCACGCTCACGTTCCTCTGGGGGCAGGAGATCCGCAGCACCGACCGGTTCATCAAGCAGGACACGACCCGCGCGAAAGGGATCCGCTGGGGGATGAGCCTGGACATGACAGGCGAGGACACCAAGAAGACCGGAGGCACCTTCCTCATTGAGAAGATGCCCGACCCGTCGGCCGTGTGGACGCGCGGCGAGGAGCATCACACCGAATGGGGCGGCTCAGCCATCAAGGAAGACGCCATCCGCCCGCACTATTTCAATGATTACGTGCTGCGCCGCGCGCTCGACGAAGCGCAGGGGAACGACTGGGTGGTGAAGACCAACCCGTTCGAGGGTGGGAGCGATCACACGCCCTTCCTCACGGCCAACAAGCCGGGGCTGCTGCTCTGGCACTTCACCGATCAGTTCTATCACACCGATGGCGACCGGCTCGACAAAGTGAGCGCCGAGGAGCTGCGCCACTCCGGCATCACGGCGCTGACGAGCGGGCTGATGATGACGAGCGCCGACGGCGCAACGGCGCGCGCGATCATCGCCGAGCTGGAGAAGGCGGCGCTGGCGCGGGTCGAGGTGGAGCGGGTGATCTCTGCCGACTCGATCGCGCGCGGTGCGGATGTGGACAAGGAGCGCCACATCCTCGAGGTATGGGGCACGTA
>CAIRBD010000225.1 GCA_903876745.1 uncultured Gemmatimonadota bacterium | reverse complement strand
CCACGCCGCACGCCACGCCGCACGCCACGCCGCACGCCACGCCGCACGCCACGCGGCACGTCACGCCGGCAACGCCCACGATCGACGCGACACTCCACCGCCGCGAACAGACGCTCGCCTGGACCATGCCGGCCCGCATGCTCACGCTCGACGCGAGCGACGGCGCGCCCTGGATGTTCCTCCCGCCGGAGGCCCGCGTCGCGTTCGACCGCCTTGTCACCGCAGGCACGCCCCTGGCAGACTCCGCGTTCGGCCGGCCGCTGCTCGGCGTCAAGACAGGATGCAACGAGCCCTTCCTCGTCCCTCGCGACGCGCCGGCGTTCGAGGCCGCGGCGCTGCGCCCGGTGCTGCGCGGTGAACAGGTGCGCCCGTGGCGTGCGGAGCCGGGCACGGACGCCATCCTCTGGACGCATGGAACCGACGGCGCGCCCCTGCGCGCGTTGCCTCGCGCCGCGAGCGACCATCTCACACCGTGGCGCCGTCGTCTCGCCGCCCGCACCGACGCGAGGCACGCCCCTTGGTGGGCACTCTTCCGCACGGAGTCGGCGCGGCATGACGTGCCGCGCGTCGTCTGGTGCGACATCGGCCGTACGCCGCGCGCCCTCGTCCTCCCCGCGGGCGACGACACCGTCCCGCTGAATACCTGCTATGTGGCACGCGCGCCGTCGCTCGATGATGCCCTCGCGCTCGCAGCGATCCTCAACTCGCCCGTCGCCGGCGCGTGGCTCGCCGCACTCGCCGAACCCGCGCGCGGCGGCTACCACCGCTACCTCGGCTGGACGATGGCGCGATTCCCGCTGCCGCGGGACTGGCCGCGCGCTCTGGCGCTGCTCGCGCCGCTTGGGCGCGCGGCGATGTTCGGCGAGCCCGCCGACGCCCTCACCCTCACCGCGGCAGTCGCGCGCGCGTATCGCGTGCGGCACGACGAGATCGCCGCGCTCCTCGTGTGGTGTCTGCGCTGAGCGTCGTGCGCGATCGCATCGCGCGCGCCATCCTCGACGGCGGGCCCGCGCCGACGGGTCGCCCACCGGACGCACCAAACACCGACGTGCCGCACACGCTCGGCCGCATCGTGCTGCGCGATGCGCAACGCGACGCCGTGCGCCGGCTACGCCTCGCGCTCGCGGAGTTCGGCGGCGCGCTGCTCGCCGATGAACCCGGGCTGGGCAAGACGTACGTGGCCCTCGCGCTCGCCCGCGACGCGGCGGCGCGCGGCACGCTCGTCGTCGCACCGGCGGCACTGCGCAGCATGTGGGCCGACGCTGCCGAACGCGCCGACACGCCCGTCATGTTCGTGTCGTTCGAGTCGCTCAGCCGGAGTGCGTTCGCCGCTCACGCGGCGTTCGTGATCGTGGACGAAGCCCACCACGCCGCCAACCCGGCCGCACAGCGTTACGACCGACTCGCGCGCCTGTGCGCCGGCGCGCGCACGCTGCTCGTCAGCGCCACGCCGGCGCGCAATCGGCGCACGGAGATCGACGCACTGCTCGCGCTCGTCGTCGGTCCGCGCGCCGCAACGCTCAGCGATGCGCAACGCGGGCGCATCATCGTCAAGCGTACCGCGACGGCCGGCGACCGGCCCGCGCTCGTCCGCGTCCGCGCACGGCGCTCTCCCGGCAGGCTCAAGTTGGCGGACGAGATCGCGTCGCTTCCTCCACCGTTGCCGGTCGTCGATGGGCTGAGCGCAGCCCCGCTCGTGCAGGTGGGGCTCGCGCGATGCTGGGCGTCGAGTCTCGCCGCGCTCGCCGGCGCCCTGCGACGGCGCGAACAGCGCGGCCGCGCCATGCTCGACGCGCTCGCCATCGGGGCGCTCCCGTCACGCGCCGAGTTGCGGCACTGGGCACTCGGCGATGACGCCACGCAGCTCGCGTTCCCGGAACTCGTCGCGACGACCGTCGTTGAGCCGGCGGCGTTGCAGCACGTGTTGCACGCGCATCTCGGTGCACTGCGTGTGCTGCTGGTCCGCACCGCGCCCGCCGTGCACGCCGACACGCGGGCGCGCGCCGATTGGCTCCGCGACATCCGCGCCCGGAACCCCGGCGCGATCGTCATCGCCTTCACCGGCTTCGCCGCGACCGCCGAGTCGCTGTGGCACGAACTGCGGAACGACGCGGGAGTGGCACTGCTCACCGGGCGCCAGGCGCGCACCGCGAGCGGTCCCCGCGCCCGTGACGACGTCCTTCGTGCGCTGGGCGGCGATGTGGCGCGCGCGGTGCGCGACCGAATCACCCTCGTCGTCGCCACCGACGTACTCAGCGAGGGGGTGAATTTGCAGGGCGCGTCCGTGATCGTACACCTCGACCAGCCATGGACGCCGGCCGCGCTCGAGCAGCGCGCGGGGCGTGCGGCGCGCATCGGGTCGCGCCACGCACGGGTCGTGGAGTACACGATGCGTCCGCCGCGCGATGCGACGTCATTGCTGCGCCTCGACCATCGCATGGCGCGCAAGCGCACCGTGCAACGACGCGCGACCGAGGACGCGATCGCGACGGAGTGCCTGCGGTCGCTCGTCCGCGGATGGCGCGCGCGGGAGAACCCGCCATCGCCGAGCGAGTGCCCGCAATCCGCGTCGGGCGGACAAGGTGCCGCCGCGCCGACCGACGCGGCCGCACTCGCAGTCGCCGTCACCGCGGCGGCACGCGGCGGCTGGCTCGCCGTGCTCAGCAACGGCCGGCGTGAGTGGCTCACCTCGAGTCGCGGCAGTGCACCGCGTGCGTTGCTCGCGATGGTGCGCGCCGCATCCGGCGCAGCACGACCCCTCACCGTCGCGGCGCAGCGCGCGGCGGTGACCGCCGTGCAACGCGCCATCGCACGCGAGACGGCACGCGGCCTCGCCGGTGACGGCAGTTCACGCGCGCGCCGCACGCTGCTGCACCGCGCCCACGTGGTCTGCGCACACGCCGCGTTTGCCGATCAGGCCGCGGCCGCCGCGGAGTTGCGGGACCTCCGCATCGCGCTCGACGCGGTCGCCGGCGCCGGGGGCGAAGCGGAGATCGCGGTCCTGTGCCACACGGCCGTCCACGACACAGGCGGATGGTTGAGACAGTGCACCGCCCGGCTCCGCGAACTCACGCGACCCGGTCACCCTGAACGCAACGAAGGCGCGGACACCCGTCCGCGCCTTGTGGCGTTGCTTATCCTTGAATCGGATCGACGACCCGCGCTCAGCCCTGCTTCGGGGCCTCGATCGCAACCTTCGCGTCAGAGCGCTCCGCCAGCAACTTCGACGTGAACCGCTGCCCTTCGGAGATCCGCTCGATCTCGATGGCCATCGCGTCGATGGAGTCCTGCAACTGACGCAACTGCGGCGTGACGTCGGTCGTCTTCGCGGCGATCTGCTGCGTGCCGCGATCGAACCGCCGTGTGAGCACGCGCACGATCGGGAATCCCAGCACCATCAGCGTGATGGTACCCATGACGATCCCGAGCATCGGGATGACTTCCGGCGGAATGTCGTTGTTCGATCGAGGGAACTCCGCCGGCGGCGCCGTCGACGCGGTCGTGTTCGCCGGCCCGTTCTGCACGGGCGCTCCCGCGATCTTCGGAGTAACCGGGGCCTGCGGCGCCTGACCGTTGGCCTGGATCTCCGACCTGATCTCCTTCACGGCCTGCCGGATCTCCTGCGCCGCCTGCTTCGCGTCACTCGAAGCCCTCGGCGCCGCCTTGTCCATCTGCGGAATCGGTGGCAGCTGCCCCGCACCGCCCTGGGTCGTCTGTTGCACTCGCATGATCGTCCTTGGCTGATGGCGCTAAGTATAGAACTTACGCGGGCAGGGCAACGT
>CAIRBD010000224.1 GCA_903876745.1 uncultured Gemmatimonadota bacterium | reverse complement strand
CTCGACTCGAGCTCGCGCATCCTCGATCCGCAGTTCATCGGCGAGCGCCACTACAAGGCGGCCACCGAAGTGCAGCGCATCCTGCAGCGCTACAAGGAACTGCAGGACATCATCGCGATCCTCGGCATGGACGAACTGTCCGAAGACGACAAGAAGATCGTGGGCCGCGCGCGCCGCATCCAGCGCTTCATGTCGCAGCCGTTCTCGGTGGCCGAGCAGTTCACGGGCATCCCCGGCAAGTACGTGAAGATCGAGGAGACGATCTCGTCGTTCGAGCGTCTCGTCGCCGGCGAGTTCGACACGATCCCGGAGCAGGCGTTCTTCATGGCGGGCGGCATCGACGACGTGATCGAGAACGCGAAGAAGTTCCAGAGCTGAGCCTCATTCCACCGGAAGCCCCATGCTCCACGTCAGCGTCATCTCTCCCGAGGCCAAGCTGTTCGAAGGCGACGCGCCGTCCGTGACGGCGCCCGCGTTCGACGGAGAACTCGGCATCCTCGTCGGCCACGCGCCGATGGTGACCGTGCTCGGCACGGGCACGCTCCGCGTGGGTGGCGGGCCGTCGTTCACCGTCGAGGGCGGTTTCCTCCAGGTGGTCGACAATCAGGTGCGCGTCGTGACGGAAAAGGCGGCCGCGGTCAAGTAACGCGCGGGCGCGACCGGTGTATGACACGGCGGGACGTCCATGCGGATGTCCCGCCGTTTCGTATGATGACTCGGCCCCGACGATGATCGTCTGTCGGGTAGGCACACAACCCAACCATCACATGCGAACACTCATTCGTCTCGTCCTGCTCTCGATCGCCGTGGCATCGCCGGCCTCCGCGCAGTTCTACAACGCGCCCGCCCTGCAGATGCCGGTGATCGCCGATCGCGAGTACAACTTCGCGGCGTCGAATGGCGGACGCGCCGGCACCGCGTTGCTGTTCCAATGGCGCGAGGGCGTCGCCGCCGGGTGGCAGCTCTCGGCCGACGCCGGGATGGCCGCGCCGCAGGGCACCGGGGTCGATACGCGCATCATCCTCGGCGCCACCGGCGTGCATCAACTGACGCGCGCCGACGCGGACTTCCCGTTCGACATCGCGCTGACCGGCGGTGCCGGGTTCTCCGCGGGGAACGCCGACAAGTCCACCGCAGGCCCCCACGCGGCGAATGGCACCGTACTGCGAATCCCGTTGGGCGCGTCGGTCGGGCACTCGTTCGAACTGGAGCAAGGCTATCACCTCACGGCGTTCGTGCACCCGCGACTCTCGCTCGACCACTGCAGTTCGTGCAACGCCGGCGCCAGCGACTCGAAGGTGAACGTGGATGTCGATGTGGGTGCGAACCTGCAGCTCACGCCGCAGGTCGCCGTGCGCGTGGCGGGACTCATCGGCGGCAGCGACTTCCTCGGCGCGACGAACGCTGTGGCGTTCTCCGTCGCGTGGACGCCGAAGGGACTCAGGAAGTAGCGAGCAACGCCGAGATGAGCGCCGCCGACCGTTCGGCGGCGCCGATGCCATGCTCCACGAGCGCGCGTGCGCGGCGACCCGCCGCCACGCGCGCGTCGCGTTCGGAGAGCCAGGCCAGCAGACGGGCGGTGAGTTCGCGTGTGTTCGCGCACGCGAACGCTCCCCCCGCGTCGATGAGCAAACCGGCGTCGCGACTCCGCGTATGCTGCGGGCCGAAGAGTACCGGCGCGCCGAAGGCGGCGGGCTCGATCACCGAGTGCAACCCGGCGGAGTGGAACCCGCCGCCCACGAACGAGATGTCTGCCGCGGCGTACAGATCGCCGAGCACCCCGACTTTGTCGACGACGATCACGTCAGCGGTGCGCTGTGCGTCGCCACCGAGCCGGGCCGTGGTGAGGCGCGCTTCGGCGGCCCATCGCTCGATCGGGCGCAGCGCGCGCGCCGACGGTTCGTGCGGCGCGATGACGAGCCGGGCCTGCGGAATCCGCGCGCGAACCGCGAGCCAGGCCTCGAGAAGCGCTTCCTCGTCGGCCGGCCACGTGGACCCCGCGACGAGCGTCGGTCGCGCGCTGGCGAGGGGCCGAAGGAGCGGGCTCTGCCGGTCGGCGGCTGCGGCGCGCGCCCAGACCTGGTCGTACCGCGTATCGCCAGTGACCTCGACCCGCTCGCGATGCACACCCAGATCGGCGAGTCGCGCGGCGTCATCGCCGTCAACGGCGCCCACCCGGTCGAGCGCGGCGTACGCATCGTGCAGCACCAGCGACGCGAACGTCGATCGGCGGCCGGACCCCTCGGCCATCGTCGCGGAGATCATTCCCAGCCGCACGCCTCGCCGCGCGGCCTGTTCCACGAGCACCGGCCATACGTCGAGCTTGCTGAACACGAGCGCCGTCGGCTGGAGTGCGTGCAACACCGTGCGCGCGTCGCTCGCGGTGTCGAACGGGAGATAGTCCACGAAGTCGGCACCGAGCAACTGCGCGAACTTCTCGGCGCTCGGCGAGAAGAACGTGTAGACGATCTGCAGCGCCGGGTGCCGTTCGCGCAGCAGTGGCATCACGGCGCGGGCCTGCAACCCTTCGCCGACCGACGGCGCATGGATCCAGAGCAGCGGGCGCCGGAGGTCGCGTCCGGTCTCCGCCCAGGCCACGAAGCGCGCGGCCAGTCCCCGCCGAGCGGCGACGGAGCGGAGCGCCTTCCCCTGCGCCGCGCGCGGGACGAGCGTCGCCCCGAGCCGCGCGAGGGCCGCGGCCGCGGCG
>CAIRBD010000223.1 GCA_903876745.1 uncultured Gemmatimonadota bacterium | reverse complement strand
TCTTTCCCTACACGACGCTCTTCCGATCTCTCGGCAAGTTCGGAGGTGAGGAGGCGGCCGAGGTAGCCGGATGAACCGGTGATCAGAACGGCAGTGGGAGTCAAGAGAACCGCGGGTTAACGGTTGACCGTTAACGGTTAGCCGTTAACCGTCGACGTCAGCAGCAGTGGCCTTCTCGACCAGTATGTCGCCAGCGAAAGTCCGGCCACGACGTGCCAGATCCCCCACCAGGCCGCAACGATCGCCATCCCGCCGAGGCCGCTGAAGAAGGTGAAGATCAGGATGAGGCCGAGTCCCGAGTTCTGGATCCCCACCTCGAAGCTCACGGCGCGACGGTCGCGTTCGGGGAGCCCGAGCGCCGCCGCCGTCCAGTAGCCGGTGGTGAGTGCCACGGCGTTGTGGAGGAACACGGCGAAGACCACGCGCTGCACGAACGCGAGGAAGTACTGCCAGTTGCCGATCAACGCGAAGAGCAGGAAGAGCACGAACACGCCGATCGAGAAGCGCTTGAGCGGCACGCGCGCCCTGGTGGCGATCGCCGGCCAGCGCCGCGCCGCGAGCACGCCGAGTGCGAGAGGGAGGCCGAGGAGGATGAAGATCGTCACGAACATCTGGAGCGGGTCCACGGCCACCTCGCGCAGGATGGCGCGCGTGGGCGCGTACATCGATCCCCAGAAGCGGAGGACGAGCGGCGTCATCACCACGGAGAGCACCGTCGAGGCCGAGCTGATGCTCACCGAAAGCGCCGTGTTCCCCTTGGCGAGATGCACGAGGAAGTTCGAGATGTTCCCGGCGGGGCAACTCGCGACGAGCATCATCCCCAGCGCGATGCTCGGCGCGGGGCGGATGACGAGCACGAGGAGGAACGTGAACGCGGGAAACACGACGTAGTGCCCAAGGAGCCCGATGAGCACCGGCCGCGGGTTCGCGACGACGCGGCGAAAATCCTCGCCGCGCAGGTCGAGCGCCACACCGAACATCACGATCGCGAGGATCGCGTTCAGGAGGTGCAGCGTGGCGGGGCTGAAGTTGAGGCGGACGGCGTCGAGCTCGCTCACTTCCCCTTCGGTTCCTGATGCATCGCCTTGAAGTGCATGAGGCCCGGTGCCCACATGTGGTTCACCGGGTTCACGTCCACGTGGATGACGCTCGGGCCGTCGTGCGCCAGGGCACGACTCACCGCGGCACGCAACTCGGCCGGCGCGCTCACGCGTTCTCCCTGCGCGCCCATCGCGCGCGCGACGGCGCCGAAGTCGATCTCGCCGAAGTCGGCCCAGATGTTCTCGCCGGGATCGAGCCGCTTTTTCAGGAGCATCTTCACGGGGCGCATGGCGATGCTCTGCGTCATCTTCACCATCCCCCACTGTTTGTCGCAGAGCACGAGCCACACGATCTTGAGCTTGTGGCGCACGGCCGCCTCGATCTCCTGCGGGTGCATCCCGGCGGCACCGTCGCCGATGATGCAGGCGACCGGCTTGTCGGGCACTGCGACGGCCGCGCCCAGCGCCTGACCCATGCCGGCGCCCAGCATCCCCATCTTCATCGTGGAGAGCATGCGTCCGGGCATGGAGGCGTTCGAGTAGAACATGGTCCACACGGCGGTGTTCCCGCCGTCGGCGACGATGGGGCTGCCGGCCGGGAAGAGCTCACGCACCGCCGCCGGCGCGTGCGCGGAGTTCAGCGGTGACGAGGTGTCCTTGAGCGCGTTCGCCAGCTTGTCGGAATAGCGCCGGATGTGCTTGGCGTAGGCGGCGAGCCGCTCGCGCCGCTTGGCGTGCGACATCTCGCCGCGCCGCGCCTCGAGCCGCGCGCGCAGCGCGCGCAGGAAGGCGCCCACGTCGGCGCTGATGGCGACGTCGGCCGGCTTGTTGGCGCCGA
>CAIRBD010000222.1 GCA_903876745.1 uncultured Gemmatimonadota bacterium | reverse complement strand
TGGAACCTCGTGTTCATGCAGTACGACCGGCAGGCCGACGGCACGATGGTGCCGCTCCCTAAGCCGTCGGTCGACACGGGCGCCGGCCTTGAGCGCATCGCCGCGGTGATGCAGGGCGTCGCCAACAACTACCACACCGACCTCTTCCTGCCGCTCATCGCCGCGGTGGAGCAGGTGGTGGGCACGCCGTACAAATACGAGAACGAGAACTCGGCCAGCTACCGCGTCATCGCCGATCACGCGCGCGCCGTCGCGTTCCTCCTCGCCGATGGCGTGTTCCCGAGCAACGAAGGGCGCGGCTACGTGCTGCGCCGCATTCTTCGTCGTGCGGTACGCCACGCCTGGCTCCTCGGCCGCCGCGAGCCGACGCTCGAACTCGTCGTGGAGAAGGTCATCGCGATGATGCGCGGGGAGTTCCCCGAGCTGCACGTGCGGCACAAGCACATCATCCAGACCACGCGCGCCGAAGAAGAACGCTTCCTCGCGACGATCGACGGCGGCATGGCCCGCTTCGACGAGATCGCGCCGCGCATGACCACGGGCGGCAGCCGCACGCAGCGCCGGATGATCGCGGGCGAAGATGTGTTCCGTCTGTACGACACCTTCGGTTTTCCGCTCGACCTCACCGAGCTGATGGCGTACGAGCGCGGCTACATCATCGATGTGGCGGGCTTCGAGGAGGCACTCTCGGGGCAGCGCAAGCAGAGCCAGGCGGAGCGCAAGAGCCGCAAGATCGCCGTTGTCGCCGATGATTTTGGCGACGTGGAGAAGTGGGAACGCTCGGGCGCCGCCGAGTTCGCGCAGAAGTTCGTGGGATACGACGCCACCGAATGCGAGACGCAGGTGGTGGCGGTGCGCCATCTCGAGGACGGGCGTGCGGCGGTGATCCTGCGCGAGACGCCGTTCTACGCCGAGAGCGGTGGCCAGGTGAGCGACCACGGCGAGGTGAGCGGCACCGGCTGGCGTCTCGCGGTGGACGACGTGCGCAAGGTGGACGGGCGCATCGCGGTCATCGGTGCGCTCGCGGGCACGGTGGACTTCGAGTACGCGATGGCCAAGGTGTTGCCCGCGCCGCGGCGCGACACGGAGCGCAATCACACGGCCACGCACCTGTTGCACGCGGCGCTGCGTCGTGTGCTGGGCGATCACGTGCACCAGGCGGGATCGGTGGTTGAGCCCGATCGCTTGCGCTTCGACTTCACGCACCACGGCCCGATGACGCCCGAGCAGCTCGAGCGCGTGGAGAAGTGGGTGAACGAAGGGATTTGGCAGAACACCGACGTGCGCATCACCGAGAAGAAGTACAGCGACGCCGTGCAGCAGGGCGCGATGGCGCTGTTCGGCGAGAAGTACGGCGATGTGGTGCGCGTGGTGGACATCCCGCTGCGGTCCACCGAGCTGTGCGGCGGATGCCACGTGAAGAACACGGGGCAGATCCTGTTGTTCCGCGTGGTGAGCGAGAGTGGGGTGAGCGCGGGCGTGCGTCGCATCGTGGGTGTGACGGGGCCCAAGGCGTATCTGACGCTGCGCGAGAGCGAGCGGGCGCTGGAGGCGCTGGGCACCAAGCTCAAGGTGAATCTGCAGGCGTCGGGCGTGGCGGCGCTCGACAAGCGCATCGACGCGATGCTCAGCGACCACAAGAAGCTCGAGAAGCAGTTGGTTGATGCGCGGCGGGCGGGAACGGCAACTTCTACC
>CAIRBD010000221.1 GCA_903876745.1 uncultured Gemmatimonadota bacterium | reverse complement strand
GTAGAGGATCGCGCTCTCCGACCGGCCGTGCGTGAGCAGATCGACGAAGTTGAACACGAACGCCGTGATGCCCTCGGGCGCGATGGCGTTCGCGAGATGGCGGTCGAGGTCGTCGGAGTCGTGCGCCGACGAGATCTTGTGATATCGCACCGGCGTGTTGCCGCGCAGCTCCCGCAGGTGCAGCTCGAGCAGTTCGTGCTCGTGGGCGTTCAACGACTCGTCGTCGCGCTCGCCCCACCAGTCGGGGTAGCGCGCCGCGATCTCTCCAGGGAAGAGCCCGCTGAAGAGCGCGTTGCGCGAATACGGCGTGGCCGTGGGCAGGAGCGAGAAGTAGTGCGTCGTCTCGATCTCGAACATCGGCGTGAGCAGCGGCTCGATCACCTTCCACTGGTCGAGGCGCAGGCAGTCGACCACGATGTAGAGCGCCCGCTTCTCCGTGCCGAGCATCGGCTGGAGGAACTCGCCGACGACGTCGATGGACAGCGGCGGCCGCTCCCCCTCGATCTCGGCGTTCACCCAGCGCGGGTACGCCGCGCCGACATACGCCGCGAAATCGCGATGCATCTCCGGATAGAGCCCGCGGAGCGACCCGTAGAGTCCCATCTCCCCGGCGGCCGCGAGGTCGATGTCCCACTGCACGAACTCGGCGTAGCGCTCCACCCAGCCGCGCCAATCGAGGTCGCGCGAGCGCACCAGTTCGAGTTCACGGAACCGGTCGACGAACGCGCGCGCCAGCGCCTGCTGCCGGATCTTCGGCCCCTCGAGGATACGCGTGACCACGCTCAGCACCTGCCGCGGATTCACCGGCTTCACGAGATACTCGGCCACGTCGGCGCCGAGGGCCTCGCGCAGGGTGTCGTCCTCCTCGCTCTTCGTGACCATCACGACGGGGAGCGAGGGCACGAGTTCGCGCGCCTCGCGCACCATCGCCACACCGCGCATCCCGGGCATCTGCTCGTCGAGGAGCAGCAGGTCGAACGTGCGCCGCCGCAGGAGTTCGAGCGCGTCGGAGGCGTTGCGCGCCATCTCCACGTCGAACCCTTTCTCGCGGAGGAAAAGACGGTGCGACTCGAGGAGTTCCGCCTCGTCGTCCACCCAGAGGATCTGTTTCGGAGCGCCGGCCATTGGCTGGAAACTAACCGTCCGCGCCCGAGCACCGACAGGCGACGCGCCGCCGCACGGCCCGCCGAGGGCCGCGCCGGGCCCGGCTGCCGGCGTCCTCTCCTGTCGAAGGTCGCCGGCGGGGGATATGATTTGATGGTGACCCACCCGCAGCCCTACGCCCTCGCGACCGCGCTGTTCCCGTTTCGCGCGCTGGCAGCACTCGCCGCCAAGGCGCCGCTCGGCGGCGCTCGGGAGTCGGTTCTGGCTGCACTGATCGCGTCGCGGCTCGCCGTGGCGGCCGTCGCGCCGGTGTCACTGCCGACCGCGGCGAGAAAGAAGCGGGCCGACGCCGCGAGGACCCTGCTCACGGCCGTCTCCCTGCCCGCCCCCGTGCGGACGGCGGTGGGCCGCCTGGTCGATCTCTCCGCCTCGGACGACCTCGCGGCCATCGCGTCCGGAGTGCGCAAGGTGACCGAGGTCACGGCGCCGTTCCTCGACAAACACGCACGTTTGGAGCTTGACCGGTTGGCCGATCGGTTCGGGAAGTGACCCCGCGGCCGGCGCCGACCATTGCCGCGCAACCGGCGACACCGCTACTATAGAGTCCTTCACCCCTTTCGACCCGCCCTCCGGAGCCCCCCTCGGTCGTGTTGCGCCCCACAGACATCTCCCCGCTCGCCCGGCTCGTGCGCCGCGTCGACGCCGCGTCGGATGGTGAAGCCGCGCCGGACTCGTTCGCGACTGGTTTTCCGAGCGCGGACAAATCGCTTGGCGGCGGACTCCGCCGCGGCGATCTCGTCGTGCTCGGCGGCGAGGTGGGAAGCGGCAAGTCGAGTCTCGCGCTCGCCATGGCGCTGCGGATGGCGCAGGCCGGCGTGACCACGGCGTTCCTCACCCACGAGATGAGCGTCGAGCGCGTGATGGAGCGGGCGCTCGCCATCGAAGGGCGCGCGCATCGACGAGATCCGCTCCGGGACGCTCGACGACATGGCACGCTCCGCGATGGGCGCGGCCGCCGTGCGGCTGCGCGACCACTCGCCGATCATCGGCACGGTGCCCGACGGCGGTGTCGAGCCGCTCGCG
>CAIRBD010000220.1 GCA_903876745.1 uncultured Gemmatimonadota bacterium | reverse complement strand
GGCGAGCGGCTCGCGGCGCGCGACACGATCTATGCTCGCGCACGCACGTGGCTCGTCGATTCCGTGGCGCCACGGCTGCGCACCATCGACGCGCGATACGCGCAGCGGGTGCGGCTCGACAACGCGGCGCTGATGGCGCGGCGCATCTACGCCACGGGGCTCGACGATTTCGAGGCGGTGTACGCGCGGGAAGGGAACGACGTGCGGCGCGCGCTCGAGCGGATCATCGCGTCGGCGCCCGGCGGCCGCTAGGCGCCGAAGCGCCCCCGCAGCATCGCGCGCAAGTCGACGACCTGCGTGACGGGCGTCTCGCTCACGGGCGGCGCGCCGGTATTCGCATCCACCACCACGCGCTGCATCGCCTCGCGCACGCCACGGTCGAGGAAGCGCGAGAGCTGGTCCATCGAGTAGTCGGCGCCGCGCCGCGTGTCGTACACGTTGAGCGGATACGTGACGAAGAGGTGGTTCCGCGCGCGCGTCATCGCCACGTACATCAGGCGGCGTTCCTCCTCGATCTCGTCGTCGTCGCCGAGGGCGCGCGCCATCGGGAAGTAGCCGTCCACGGCCCAGATGACGAAGACGGCGTCCCATTCGCGCCCCTTCGAACTGTGCGCGGTACTGAGCACGAGGGTGTCGTCCTCGCTGTCGCTGCCGAAGCCGAGGTCCGACGTGGCCTGCGGCGGCTCGAGCGCGAGCGCGGAAAGGAACGCGGCGCGGCTCGAGTAGCCGCCGGCGATCGTCTGGAGCTGGTCGAGGTCGGCGAGGCGCGGTTCCACGCGATCGTACCGTTCGCGCAGGATGTCGTCGTAGAGCCGGCGCACGCGCGCGATCTCGACGGTGACGATCCCCTCGGCTTCGTCGGGGCCGGCGCGGAGGTGGTCGAGCAGCTCGACGAGCGCGGCGTGCGCCGTCTTCGCGCGCGGCGGCGGCGTGTAGCGGCCGAACGCCTCGGAGGACCACGCCATCTGGGCCATCGATTCGATGGCGCCGCGCGCCGTGACGTCGCCGATGCCGGGCATGAGCAGGAGGAGCCGGTACCAGCTGACTTCGTCGCGCGGATTCTCGAGCACGCGGAGGAAGGCGAGCACGTCCTTCACGTGCGCGGCCTCGAGGAACTTGAGGCCGCCCCATTTCTCGAACGGGATGCCGCGCGCCGTGAGTTCGATCTCGAGGTCGGCGCTCATGTAGCCGGCGCGGAAGAGCACGGCCATCTCGCGCAGCGGCACGCCCTCCTCGTGGAGTTCGAGGATGCGGTCCACGACGAACCGCGTCTGCGCCGGTTCGTCGTGCGCGGTCACGAGCCAGGGTTTCTCGCCGCCCGCGCGGTGCGTGTAGAGGTTCTTCGTGTACCGCTCCTCGGCGCGTGAGATGAGCGTGTTCGTGCAGTCGAGGATGGGCTGGGTGGAGCGGTAGTTCTCCTCGAGCGGCACGACCGCCGCGCCGGGGAACTGTTGCGGGAAATCGAGGATGTTGCGGATCGTGGCGCCGCGGAACGCGTAGATGCTCTGCGCGTCGTCGCCGACGACGGTGAGGTTCGTATGGCCGCGGCACATGCCGCGCAGGATGCGCGACTGCAGGTGGTTCGTGTCCTGGTACTCGTCCACGAGGATGTGGTCGTAGAGGCCGGCGATCCGGTCGGCGAGCGGGCCGTCGGTCTCAACGAGCATGGCCCAGAAGAGCAGGAGGTCGTCGTAGTCGACGAGGTTGCGCTCGGTCTTGCGCAGCGTGTAGTCGGCGAAGATGCGGCCGACCTCCTCCTCGAACTCCTTGAACTGCGGGTACTCCTCGCTCAGGATGGCGGCGACGGGGATCTCGGTGTTGACGTGCCGCGAGTAGACGTGGTGCAGCGTCTCCTTCTTGGGGAAGCGTTTCTTCTTGGCGCCGAGCCCGAGCGTGGCGCGCGAGAGCTGCATCAGGTCGGCGGCGTCGGCCTGGTCCATGATCGTGAAGCCGCCGGGAAGGCCCGCCGCTTCGCCGAAGCGCCGGAGCAGGCGATGGGCGGTCCCATGGAATGTCCCGCCCTGTACGCTGCGGCTGATGCTTCCCACGAGGCGCTCGGCGCGGGCGAGCATCTCCTGCGCGGACCGGCGTGTGAAGGTGAGCAGGAGGATGCGCTCGGCGCGCACGCCGCGCTCGAGCAGGAGTGCCACGCGATGTACCAGGGTGCGCGTCTTGCCCGTGCCAGCGCCGGCGATGACGAGCAAGGGGCCATCGGGGTACGTGGCGGCGAGGGCCTGTGCCTCGTTGAGGCCGGTTGTCAGGTCGCTGGGCCCCCGCGGCTCGACCTGGCGAGGGCGCTGCGGGTAGACGCGGGCATCATCCGTCATCACGGAAATATACTGTCGCGGGCGCGTTACCCTTGCGGCGGTTAGCAAAAGCGCGAGCTTTCATTTACGGTCGGCGCCATGGAGTGCGCCGGCCATCGCTCCCCCCGGAGGCGAGATGCGGTCCATGGTATTGGCGGTGGCAGCGATGGTGCTGCCGAGCATCGGGTCGGCGCAGAAGCCGGCGGTGCTGCACGGCGTGGTCACGAACATGAACGGGGTGCCGCTGCCGGGTGCCGAGGTGACGGTCGAGAAGACCACGCTCCGGGTGGTCACGAACGATTCAGGCGTCTTCCTCTTCGATTCGGTGCCGGCGGGGCGGCAGCGCGTGTTCGCGCGTCGGCTCGGCTTCAAGCCGCACGACAAAGGGGTGAAGCTCACCGAAGGCGTCGCGACGCAGGTGGATCTCGATCTGGAGGGGATCCCCGACCTGCTCGACTCGGTGAAGGTGTTCGGGCGACGCGACAACTCACGGATGGCCGAGTTCTACAATCGACGCGCCATCGGATTGGGCGCGTTCATCACGCGCGCCGACATCGAACGTCGCAACGCGTCGCGCGCGAGCGACCTGCTCCGCACGATCACGGGTGTGCGGGTGAACCAAAGCGATGCCTTCGACCGGCCGGAGATCCAGATGGGGCGCACCCCCATCCGGTTGCCGCTCAAGCCCGGCGGCAAAGATCGCTCACTGGCCGCTGATTGCCACGTGAACTACTACCTCGACGGCAACTGGGTGTCGCCCGGCACGTTCCACATCGACGAGCTGTCGCCGAGTTCCATCGAGGGGATCGAGATCTACCGCGGTCCGGCGGAGATCCCCGCGCGCTTTCGCCAGCGCGAGACGGCGTGCGGGCTGATCGTGATCTGGACGCGGGAACCACCCGAGAAGTCGGGGTCCTAGCGCGGTTGCGCAGCGGCGGCGTCGCGGTGCGATATTAGGCGCGTGACGTCGCCCGGCCGCTCGATCCTCCTGAAGGACCCCGGCAGCACCGCGCTGGCGATCGTCGCCGCGGGACTGCTGCTGCGGTTCGTGCTCGCATCCAGCGTGGGGCTCGGCGTGGACGAGTCATACGCGATCGCCGTGGCACGGCAGCTCTCGATGTCGTACTTCGATCATCCGCCGCTGCATTTTCTGATCGCGGGCGGATTCGCGCGGCTCGCGCACAGCGATGCAGGCGAGGTGTTGCGGCTCCCGTTCGTGCTCTGTTTCGCGGGCACCACCTGGTTGATGTATCGCCTCGGTGCGCGGTTGTTCGGCGAGGCGGCGGGGTGCATCGCCGCGCTGCTCCTGAACGTCTCGGCGGTGTTCAGTCTGAGCACGGGCGGCTGGGTGCTTCCCGATGGCCCGTTGATGCTCCTGATGATGGCGGCCGCCGCAGTGCTCACGTCGATCTTCTTTCCCGAGACGGCAGACCGGCGGTGGTCGCCGACGCTGCTCTGGATCGCCGCCGGCGCGCTCGTGGGGCTCGCGATGCTGGCGAAGTATCACGGAGTGTTCGTGCTCGCGGGCGTGTTCCTCTTCCTGCTCACGAGCCCGGCGCATCGCCGTCACCTGGCGACTCCGGGGCCATATCTTGGCGCGTTCCTCGCGTTCGCGTGCCTCGCCCCGGTCGTGCTGTGGAACCGCGATCACGGCTGGGCGTCGTTCGCGTTCCAGGGCGCGCGCGCGTCCGGACGCGGCGGCCTCCACGTGGAGTCGCTGCTCGCGAACATCGGCGGACAGATGGCGTGGGTCCTGCCGTGGATCTTCATCCCGCTCGCCGTGGCGCTCTGGCGCTCGGCGCGCGGCGGACCGCGCGACGCGAGACGCTGGTTCCTCTTCTGCCTCGCGATCGGCCCCATCGCCACCTTCACGCTCATCGCACTGCGCGGCGACGTGGGGCTC
>CAIRBD010000219.1 GCA_903876745.1 uncultured Gemmatimonadota bacterium | reverse complement strand
GGGGGTCGCCGTCACGGCTGGAGCCCTCGAGGGCGTGGGAGTCGCCTTCTTGGGGGAGTCCGTTTGGCTGCGGGGAGGCTGGGGTGGATCTCTTTGCGCTGGTGGCGCATGCGGAGGTGCGTGCGTTGGCGTTGGCGGTGGTGGTTGCGCTGTTTGGACTTGTGGTGGGGACTCCGCTTGGTGCAGGGGCCGCACTGTTGCGAGGGTATTCAGAGCGAGCGGTGGGACGGGCGTGTGATTTGATCCAGGCGTTTCCTACGTTTCTATTGGCGCTCGCTGTTCTTTCGGCAACGTGGCATTCGGTGTGCCCTGGTAGCTCTGAACGAACGCGCCAAACTTGACGCCCTTCACCGGCGTCATGAGCCAGAACTGCGTGCCAATCGAGTTTTCGTTGCGGACCTTGCCGACCACGGTGCCCGACGCGAGTGGGATTTGGTACTTGAGGTCGTATCCACCGCCGAACACGTAGCTGTCAATCGACCAGCCCGAACCCAGATCGAACGGCACTCGCACCACGATGCCGTCGATGTACTCGAGCGTTTCGCCATACACGGAGTTGCCGACACGGTAGAACGGCAGGAGCGTGCCAATGAAGCGGGTCTCGTTGAACAGGCCGCGCGGCAGCGGATTGCGCCCCGCCTTGAACGTTACGCCGTTTTCGAACTTGTGTTCATAGAACGCCCAGATCGGCTCCATGACGGGCGTGATGGACTTCGTCGGGCTCTCGCCAAAGTTGCGGTGCAGCAGCTGGGTGACGACGCGATCCCGATCGCTGATCTGGTAGCCGAACTGTAGCGTCAGGGAGCGGTAGTCGGACGTGCCATCCTTGGTCATGCCAAAGTACGGCAAGCCGTCGGTCTTGCCATAGGCAATGTTAGCCGAGCCGTGGATGGTGAGCTTGTCGTCCTGGGCAAACAGGTGCGACGAAACCACGGTCACGGCAATGAGAGCAGCGAGCGTCATGCGAAAACGCGAATGCATGGTACGAATCTCCTGAGGGTTTGTTGTAAGATCAGAAATCGGCGAGCACATCGTCCGACTCCTGGTCGGAGAACTGCGTGGAGCGGCGCGCGGCATAGGCCGGCGCTTTGCGGGGCGGTTCGAGCCGACGCGTGCTCTGCGACGCGTAGGCGGCCGGACGGGCCACCGGTGCTTCTTCGTCGCCGAGCGTGAACTGCGCGGCGAGTTCGTGCATCTCACGCGCCTGGGCGCTGAGCTCGGCGGCCGCGCTCGCCGATTCCTCGGCGTTGGCGGCGGTGCGCTGCGTGACGGCGCCGATCTGCGTGATGGCGCTGCTGATCTCGGCGAGGTCGCGCTGCTGGCCGCGCGCACCGTCGGCGATCTGCGTCATCACGGCGCTGGCCTTCTCGACGCCGCCGTTGATCTCGATGAGGTTGGCGCGGACGCTCTCGTTGAGCGCGACGCCGGCTTCGGCACGTGCGATGGACGTCTCGATGAGCGCCGCCGTGTTGCGCGCGGCCTCGGCGGCACGCACGGCGAGCGAACGCACCTCGTCGGCGACGACGGCGAAACTGCGACCCGCCTCGCCCGCCCGGGCCGCCTCGACGGCCGCGTTGAGCGCGAGCAGGTTGGTCTGGAACGCGATCTCGTCGATGGTCTTGACGATCTTCGCCGTCTCGTCGGCCGATTGCTTGATGCCGTGCACGGCGTCGGCGAGCTTCTCCATCGAGTCGACGCCGCGCGCCGAGGCGATGCGCGCCTCTTCGACGATCTGCTTGGCCTGGCCCGCGTCCGCCGCGTTGGTCCGCGTGCGGCCGTCGACGATGCTCACCTTGTTCGAGACGGCATCCACCGAGGCGGCCTGCTCCGACGCGCTGGAGGCGAGGTCCTGGCTGCCGCCGCCGATCTCGGCCGACGCGGCGTTCACCTGCGCGATGGCCGCCTGCAGCTGGGCGAACACCTGCGAGATGTTCTCGAGCGCCGTGTTCGTGCTGTTCTTGATCGAGGCGTGATCGCCCTTGTAGTCGTTGCGCATGCGCGCGCTGAGGTCGTTGGCGGCCACGCGCTGCAGCACGTCCTTCGCCTCGTCGAGCGGCGTGGACAGTGAATCGAGCATCTCGTTGATGCCGCGGATGAGTTCGGCGTACGCGCCCTCGAATTCCTGCGGTGCGCCGCGACGCTTCAGATCGCCGGCCTCGGCGGCGTCGATGAGCGTGCGGGCCTGCGAGATGATGGCATTGAGCGTCTCGCTCGCGCGGTTCACGTTGCGCGAGAGGACGTCGTCCGGCGAACGCGGTTCGACCTTGGCCGAGAGGTCGCCCTTGGCGAGCCGGTCGGCGGCCTCGGCGATGCCGTGGATGTACTCGACCATGGCGCGGAACGCGTCGGCCAGCTGACCGACCTCGTCCTGCTGCACGTACGCGATGCGCTGGTCCACGCGCCCGCGGGCGATGCCGTTGGCGGCGTTCGCCATCTCGCGGATGGGACGCAGCACGCTGCGCACGGTGCCGAAGGCGACGAACACGAGCGCCGCGATGGCGACGACGATGACGACCGTGCTGGCGATGGACGCGCTGGACTCCGCCTTGCGGGCGGACGCGAATGCGATCGCCATCCGTTCCTGGTCGCGCGCGGCATGCGCAGCGAGGGTGTCGCGCAGCGCGGCGTAGCCCTTGGTCATCTGCTGCAGCCGCGCCATCGCGTTGTCGCCGAGCGTGTTCGTGATCATCCCACGGCTGGTGCCGCGTGCGTTGCCGGCGTAGCCGTCGAACGCTGTCGCGACGGCCGCGACCTCTGCGTCGACGACGACGGGGTTGCCGCGCACGGCGTCGAGCGTCTTGCGGAAGCGGCTGGCGATGGAATCGGTCGCGGCGACGGCGACGGTGTCCTGCGCGCCCACGGCATCGCGGAGCGCGCGCTGGTACGCGGACATGGCGTCGACGAGATCTCGGCTAGCGGTCAGCGACGGGCTGTAGCCCGTCTCGATCATCACGAGTTCGCGGCGGGCGACACCACCAAAACTGATGGTTACGATGAACGTGAACAGGTAGCCGATGCCGGCAATAACCGGCAACGCGAGAATACGGTATCGAAGAGGAAGCTTCTGCAACATGGCCGATCCGATCCTGGAGTTGGGTCGCATCGATGAGCGGTGCCGTCTGGTGTGGGCGGCATCGACTCGCTCAGGGATGTGAGGAATCCGACCTTCTAGGTGTCGGCCGTAACCACTGCGAGCTTTAGCGTGGAGTCGGGTTATGTCTGCGTTCGAAGGCTCTGGGCGGCAGAGGCGCTGGTGCGGCGCTCTTCGTGCTGCCGGGCATGCGCGGTGAAGCTAGCGCGCCGCGGGGTCCCGTCGCGCCGTGACGCTGCCCGGCGGGAGGTGGTAGATCAGCGACGCGGTGCCGAGGTCGGCGGCGGTCAGCGCCGTCGCGTGGACGCGCGCGGACATCACGTCGTCGGTGTTGCGGCTGTGGTCGAGGCCGATGACGTGGCCGACCTCATGCAGCGTAATGGTGCGCACGGCGATGCCGTCGAACTTCTCGCCGCTCGAGCGGTGCAGCGCGATCTCGACGTCCGCGTCGACGATCCACCAGCTCTGGTCGCGCGACCAGAACGTCTTGCCGGCCGCCGCGTCGGCGAAGTGGTCGACCCAGCGCAGCCGCACTTCAGCGGCGGTCGAGTCCTCGACGAAGAGGAACCGCATGGGGACGCCGGCGGCCGACCACGTATAGAAACCGTCGCGCGCGCGATCGCGGTATTCCGGAAAGAAGTCCTTCACCGTCGTCTTGGGCTGCACCCACACGCGGATCGGGTCATCGCGACGGTCGACCCAGCGCGCGATGTTGCCGCCGCGCGCGGTGAGGATGTCGTCGATGAACGTGGCGGGGCGCGCGGCGGCGATGCGCCGCTGGATGTCGTCGTAGTCCTTGGGTCCCGGAGGCGGGAGGGTGGAGCGGCGCACGCGGGAGCCACCCTCGCCGCCTTCCGAGAGTGCGGCGGCCGAGTCGAGAAAGGCGGAGTCGGCGGCCGCCTGTGGGCTCAGGCGGCGTGGCGCGTGCGCCGCCTGCGTGGCGACGAACAGTGCGAGCGCACCGACGACGCCGAGGAGCCACGCCTCGGGGCGGCGCAGGAGCGAGCCGCGTGACCGCGGCGGTTGCGGGCCGCTCATGCGCCGAGGTCTCGCGCGTCGAGGAACGTCTCCACCGAGTTGAAGAACGCCGCCGGCTGCTCCCAGAACGGCATGTGGCCCGCGTCGTCGATGAGGCGCAGCGAGGCGCGCGGGATGATCGCGGCGGTCTGCCCGGCGAGGCGCGCCGGGAGCACGTCCTGCGCGCCGTGCACGACGAGCGTCGTTGCGCCGATCCGTGCGGCATCGACGCGCCAATCGTAGCCGGCACTCCGGAGCCGGGCCGCGACGGCCGCGCCCGTGGCGCTTGCCTGCGCCGGCGGGGCGAACCCGCGGCCGAACTCGCGGTCGAAGAAATACGCCGGGTAGATCGCGCGGCTGTACTCCGCGTGGATCGACGGGTCACCGCTGTGGAGCGTCTGCGGATCGAGGGCCTCGAGCGCCGCGCGCTCGGCGCCATCGAGACGCGCGAGGGCGTCGCCGTGCAAGGACGCGACCCAGTCGCTCGTCACGCCGACGCTGTTCACGAGCACGAGTCGCCGGACGCCGGCCGGATCGCGTTCGGCGGCGAGCATCGCGATGCCGCCGCCCCACGAGTGACCGAGCATGTCCCAGCGCGCGATCGCGAGCGCCTCGCGCAGTGCCGGGATGTCGCCCGCGTCGAACTCGATGCGCGATGTCTGCGGGGCTGGGGGCACCTGGCTCGCGCCGCGTCCGCGCTGATCGTAGAGGATCAACTGCCGCGTGGCGGCGAGTGGTGCGAGGGAGGGCCAGAGCAAGGCATGGCTGTAGAGCATCCCGCCGTTCACGCAGAGCAGCGGCAGTGCGCCCGGCACCTCGGGGGACGTGAACAGCGCGAACTCGAGACCGCGCGCCTTCACGGTATGACGCGTCAGGCGCGGCGTGCGCGGCTGCGTCTTCTTGAACGCCGTATAGCGCGCGCGGGTGGCGTTCGTCACGGCGCGCCGCCCGTATTCCGCAGGACGACGGCCGCGTTGCGCTGCAGCCGTTCGAGCGGAGCGCGCGTCACGGCGGAGGTGCCGAACTCCAGCTCGTATTCCTCTGCGGACATCGCGAGCAGCGCCCGCGCGACGCCGCCCGCGTCAGCGTGCGCGCGCAGACCGCTCGCGGTGAACGTCGGCTCCTTGAGCGCCGTCGCGAAACGCACGTTCCACGGGCACACGTCCTGGCATTCGTCGCATCCATACAGGTGCTCGCCGATGGATGCCTGCAGCCTGTCGGGGATGTCGCTGCGCCGCTCGATGGTGAGATAGGAGATGCACCGCGTGGCGTCGAGCACGCGCGGCTCGACGAACGCCTGCGTGGGGCAGGCATCGAGACATCGCGTGCAGCTGCCGCACCGATCGTCGGCAAAGGGCGCGTCGGGTGCGAGCTCGGCCTCGGTGAAGAGTGCGCCGAGGAAGAAGAAGGAACCGAGTCGCGGGTTGATGAGCATCGTGTTCTTGCCGAACCACCCGAGTCCGGCCTGCCGCGCGAGGTCGCGTTCGAGCACGGGGCCGCTATCGACGAAGGAGCGTGTCTTGGCGCCGGTCTCCGCGGTGAGCCACGTGCCGACCTCGTCGAGGCGGTCCCACATGAGCCGATGGTAGTCGCCGCCACGCGCGTAGCGGGCGAACGGGCCGGCGGGCTGGCGTCCGCCGTAGTCGAGGGCGACGACGAGGGCGCTGCGCATGCCGCGCACCGGGCGCGTGGAGTCGGCGCGCAAGCGCTGGCGTTTGGTGAGGAACGCCATCTCGCCGGCATAGCCCGCGGCGAGCCATTCGTCGTAATGCGGCGCGGTGGGCATGGGGCCGAGCGCGGCGATGCCGGCGAGGTCGAACCCGACGCCGTACGCCTGCGCCTTGAGGCGTTCCTCGAACGGCGCCGCGCGTTCGGTCACGCGGCGGTCATGCCGTGTGCCGCACCCAGCGTGCGTAGCGGACGACGTCGACGGCAGGGGGCGCGGCGCGATGATCGCCGTAGGCGGTGTACATGCGCCAGCGCACGTAGTCCGTGGCCGGCAGCGGGAGGAACGGAAAGCGGCGGTACCACCGGCGCGAGCGGAAGCGCCACGCGACGCGCACCAGGTCGACGACGAGGGACGGGCTCGCGACACAGCGCAGCGCGAGCGAGAGGATGAGACGGATCCACGGCACGAGTGAAGAATCGCGGAGCGGTCGGTCGTGTGCAACCGCTCTGGGGGGAACGCCGTTGCTAACCACTCGCCATCAGGCGTCCCCCACACCAACTTCCGCGCGCCATGTGGATGCACCCTGTGTTGCCGGCTTTGGGCCGAATGGTGACGCATTCCTACTACCGACTCACCGTCGGCGGTTCGAGCGTGCCCGAGAGCGGCCCGGTGCTCATCGTGGCCAACCATACGAATGGGCTGATGGACCCGGCGCTCATCATCGTGGCGTCGGGGCGTAGCGTGCGGTTCATGGCCAAGGCGCCGCTCTTCACGCATCCCGGCATCGGCTGGCTCATCCGGGCGGTGGGGTCGGTGCCGGTGTATCGACGGCAGGACAACCCGCTGGGCGTCCGCCAGAATTTCGACGTGTTCCAGGCTGTGCACCGAGCGCTCGGCGAGGGGTCGGCGCTGGGGATCTTCCCCGAGGGGACGAGCCACAGCGCGTCGGGGCTGCAGCCGCTCAAGACCGGCGCCGCGCGCATCGCGATCGGTGCGGCGCAGCACATCGGCGCGTCGTTCCCGATCGTGCCGGTGGGGCTGGTGTTCCGCGACCGGCGCACGTTCCGCAGCGCGGCTCGCGTGATCGTGGGCGTGTCACCGGTTTGGGACGACCTGGCGGCGCGGGGCCCGTCCGACAAGGATGCCGTGCGCGAGCTCACGCGGCGCATCGAGACGTCGATGCGGGCCGTCACCGTGAATCTGCAGGACTGGAGCGACGCGCAGCTCGTGGAGTGCGCGGCGCGTGTGTGGCACGCGGAGTTCGGCGGGGAGAGCGACCCGGCGGCCGACGTCGAGCGCGTGCGCCTCACCACGGAAGCGCTCGCCCGGCTGCGCATGGGGACGGACCCTCGGTGGCGGCACGTGGCGCGCGCGTTGCGAGGGCACGACCGGCTTCTGGCCCGGCTTGGGCTCACGCCGGAGACGCTGCACCTGCAGGTATCGCGTGAGGCGGCGTTCGCATGGACGCTGCGCCGCATCCCGCTGCTGCTCCTCCTGCCGTTCGCGGCGGTGGGGCTCGTGCTGTTCTGGGTCCCACGCGAAGTCACGGGGAGATTCGGAGCGAAGCTGGGGATACGGGAAGGGGAGGATTCGATCCCGACGTTCCGGGTGTTCTACGGCGCGGCGTTCTTCCTGGGCTGGTTCTTCATCCTCGGCATCACGGCCGGTGTCGCGGCCGGCGCGGTGGCGGGCGTGGCGACGTTCCTCGCGTTGCCGGTGATCGCCGTGACGGCGCTGTACGTGAGTGAATGGCGCCGACTGTCGTGGCACGAGATTCGGCGGTTCTTCGTGCTGCGGTTCCATCGCGACCGTGTGGCGGAGCTGCGCTCAAGACAGCGGTCGCTGGCGGATCAACTGCGGGCGTTGTTCGGGGCGGCGTGAGACACGGGCGACGGCGTGGTTCCGCCGTCCCCTTCCGCCACTAGACGAAGCTCACCCCGTCGAGCCCCTCGGGGATCGGCCGCCCGAGTGCAGTGAGGACGCTCGGCATCACGTCCACCGTGCGCCGCGGTGCGCGTGACGGGGCGCGTCCGAGCACAAGGGGGACGAGCATGTGTTCCTTGTGCAGCGCGCCGTGGCTGGAGACGTGCGGGATGGGTTCCCATCGCGCACGGAAGTCGTAGTTGCGCGCCGCGCTGAGGATCAGATCGCCGCTGCGCGGGCTCGTGGCGAGGCTGAGCGCCTGCACGAGGGCGTCGGGATAGTCCGAGCGGATGGTGGCGTCCCACGCGTCATCCATCGAGAGTCCGTCGAGCGGGCCTAGGCCGAGCGGATCGCCGCTCTCCGGGCGATAGGCCCAGCGGCCCCGTTCGCGCAGGATGCGCGCCCCGCCGCGTCTGCGCGCGCGCACTTCGCAACTCGCGTCGCCGAGCGGCAGGATGAGGAGGTCGACGCTCGGCCGCTCGAGCAGGCCGTCGGCGAGCGACTGCCAGCGCGGCGCGAGGGCGGGCCACGGCGTGCGCTCGCGCGAACGGATGTCCACATACACATGCGCCATCGCGTTGCCGCTCACCATCACGGCCACGTCGTGGCCCCTTCCGAACACCCATGGGTGAGCGCGCACGCGATGCCCCCAGCCGCGCAGCACGGCGGCGAGGTCGTCGTGCTGCGTGACGGGCGAGTGGCCGTGGTCACTCACGATCATGAGGTGGGTCGTCTCCCAGCTGCCGTCGCGCTCGGCGTCGTCCCGAATACGCCCGATGAGCCGGTCCACCACCTGCATCGCGCCGAGTGATGCGGGCGAGGGCTGTCCGGAGGCGTGCGACGTCTTGTCGATGCCGGTGAGGGCGCAGAAGGCGAAAGCGGGACGTTCCCTGGCGAGGCGGGTGGCGAACACATCGGCGACGCGCTCGTCGATGCGGAGCCATCCCCCCACATCGCCGCGGAAGTGCGTCCACGCGGCGCGCAGGCCGAAGGGGACAGAGCCGCCGATGCGCTGTGCCGGAGCGAGACCGCGCGTGATGACGCTGAGCGCGCCGAGCGACGAGGGCGCGAGTTCGAACAGCGTGTACGCGCCGCGGTCGAGGTCGCCGTCGACCTTGGCCATCTCGTGCCCCACATAGCTGCGCGAGTGGTGGGGGGCGTTGGTGACGGCGCGGGCGCGGTCGAACCAGCGGATGCCCGGGAGCCCCACGGAGCCGGGGAACCGCCCCATCAGGAACGGGGTGTACGCCGGTCCCGTCACGGAAGGGAAGACCGTCGTGACGCGACGCATCGCGCCGTCCTCGCGCAGTCGCGCGATGGCCGGGAGGTGCCCCGCGGCGACGGCGGAGGCGAGGGTGTGCGCCCGCGCGCCATCGGCCACGATGACGACGACGCGAGGCGCGCGCGGGTCGCGGGAAGTCACGCGGGAAAGTAAACTGCGTGGATGCCGAGACGACAGCGAAAGGCGCCCGTGCCGACCGTGAAGGCGAAGGCCTCCGCGGGCGCAAAGCCCACGGCGGGGAAGCCCGCCGGCGCGAAGACCAAAAAGTCCCCGGTCAAGCGGCGGCACAGTCCCGAGCGTCTGCAGACGGCGGAGCAGGCCGCGGTCCAGGGAGTGCAGGCGCGCCTCATTGAAGGGCACGCGATGGCGGGGCGCGCCGTGTCGCCGGCGCAGGCCAAGGCCGCGGAGCGCACGCGCATCGACGACGCGATCCGCAACGTGGTGGACGCGTACGTCACGGAGGACGAGAAACTCCTGCAGGGGCCGTGGCACGCCGACGACTTCACGCGCACGGATCCGTGGCGTGTGCTGCGCATCCAAGGCGAGTTCATCGAAGGGTTCGACAAGCTCGCGAACATCGGCAAGGCCGTCACCGTGTTCGGGTCGGCGCGCACGTCGCCTGACGATCCGCAGTATCAGGCGGCCGAGATGCTGGGCGGGCTGCTCGCGGAGCACGGGTTCGCGACGATCACCGGCGCCGGCCCCGGCATCATGGAGGCCGCCAACAAGGGGGCGAAACTCGCCGGCGGCCGTTCCATCGGGTGCAACATCGAGCTGCCGTTCGAGCAGGGCTCGAACCCGTACGTCGATACGTTGGTGAACTTCCGCTATTTCTTCGTTCGCAAGACGATGTTCATCAAGTACAGTGTGGCGTTCGTCATCTTCCCGGGCGGGTTCGGCACGCTGGATGAGCTGTTCGAGGCGGTCACGCTGATCCAGACCGGGAAGATCTCGCAGTTCCCGGTGGTGCTGTTCGGGCGCGCCTATTGGGCGGGGCTGATGCGGTGGCTCGGATCGAAAGTGGCGGGGGAGAAGAAGATCTCGCCCGGGGATCTCGACCTGATGTTCCTGACGGACGATCCCGAGGAAGCCGTGGAGTTCATTGCCGCCGCGCACGAGGCGCAGGTGGTGTCGTCCATCAATCGGTCGGAGCGACGGTAATGGCCAAGTCGAAGACGGCAGCCCGCGCGCGCGGCGGATTCAAGGCCTCGCGGCACGGTACGCGCACGGCGCCGCGCGCGAATGCGGCGGGCCCGAAGGGCGATCAGAAGAAGGCGGCGGAGGCGCGCGAGGCGGCGGGGACGAAGCACGTCGCCGGCGAACGGAGCCGGTATCTGCGCGGCGCCAAGATCTCGCCGCGCAAGATCGACGGCACCGAGAGCGTGGTGCAGCTGATCGAAGGGACGTTCCAGGCGTACAACGCGGCGCGGCTGCGCGAGGCGGCGCAGCTGTACGCGAAGCTCATGCTTGCCAAAGATGTGACCGTGGGGCTCACGCTCACGGGTGCGCTCACGCCGGCCGGACTCGGCATGAGCTGCATCATCCCGCTCATCGAGGCGGGATTCGTGGACTGGATCATCTCCACGGGCGCGAACCTGTACCACGACACGCACTTCGGGCTCGGCCTCGCGATGCACCGCGGCAACACCGCGGCGAGCGACGTGTCGTTGCGCGAGGAAGGCGTCGTGCGGATCTACGACATCTTCTTCGACTACGACGTGCTGCTCAGCACGGATGCGTTCTTCCGCAAGATCATCCGCGCGCCGGAGTTCCAGCGGCCGATGAGCAGCGCCGAGTTCCACTGGCTGTGCGGCAAGTACGTGGCGGAGCGCGAACGGGTGCTCGGGATCAGCAACAAGTCGCTGCTCAGCACGGCCTACCGGTGCGGCGTGCCGGTGTACACGAGCAGTCCGGGCGATTCGAGCATCGGGATGAACGTGGCGGCGCTGCAGCTCGAGGGATATGCGTGCACGATCGATTCCAATCAGGACGTGAACGAGACGGCGAGCATCGTGCTCGGCGCCAAGCGGGGCGGCGGCAAGAGCGCGATCGTGATCATGGGGGGCGGGAGTCCCAAGAATTTCGCGCTGCAGACCGAGCCGCAGATCCAGGAAGTGCTCGGCATCGATGAGAAGGGGCACGACTATTTCCTGCAGGTGACTGACGCGCGTCCGGATACCGGCGGGTTGAGCGGCGCGACGCCGGCGGAGGCCGTGAGCTGGGGGAAGATCGACCCCGACCGGTTGCCGGATGCAGTCGTGTGCTATCTCGACACCACCGTGGCGCTGCCCCTGCTCACGTCGTATGCGCTGGCCAAGCGGAAGCCCCGCAAGTTGAAGCGGCTGTATGACAAGCGCGAAGCGAACATGGCCGTACTGCGGGCGGAGTTCGAGAAGACGCGGTAGGGCATCGCATCACACATCGAGAATCGCGGCCGATTGCAGGCGGGCCCCGGCGCGCGTATCGTTACCGGAGAGATCGGCGCCCGGCCGCAGAGTACGAGGTCGGGCGTCGGCGTTTTTTTGTCTCCCCTTCAGGCCGTGACACCCATGATCGAAGCCCTCAAGGCGAAGCTCGGTGACGAAGTCTCGAAGCTCACCTACGAGTTGAACGTGACGCTGCCCAGCGAGATCCGCCGGGCGGTGGAGATGGGCGACCTGCGCGAGAACTCGGAATACAAGGCGGCGCTCGAACGGCAGCGTCTCGTGCAGGCGCGTCTGGGGCAGCTGACGATGCGGCTCAGCAAGCTCTCGTCGATCGACGTCGCACAGATCCCGCACGACCGCGTGGGGCTGGGCTCGAAGATCATCGTCGAGGACCAGGATTCGAAGGAACGCGAGACGTATCATCTCGTGTTCGGCGACTCGGTGGAGTTCGACGAGCGGCAGGTGACGATGAGTTCGCCGATCGGCCGCGCCATGCTCAACAAGATGAAAGGCGAGTTGGTGGTGCTGAAGTTGCCGGCGCGTACGCGCAAGCTGAAGGTCGTTGAGCTGGTGACGATCCACGAGGCGAAGGTCGGGGATCTCGACTAGGGGCAAGCCGATGGTGCCGCCGGCACGCACGGCGATGATCGCGCGGACGGTCGCTACGGCTCGATGGTGAAGAGCCGCGCGATCTCCGCGCGATAGTCGTTCAGGGCCCGCTGCACCGCCGGCTCGTCCCACCCGAGGGCCGCGGCGAGTTCGCGCGCCACGCCCTCGGCCTGCGACACACCATGGTCGCGCGTGTTGAACGCCATCTTCGTGCGGCGCACGAGCACGTCGGCGACGGTGCAGGCGAACTCGCGCGCCGGATCGGGGAGCCGTTCGTCCGCCGTGCGAGACGCCGTCGCGCGGCGACCGAGCTGCCGCTCCACCACGTCGACGACCTCCTCGGCCATCGCGCGGTAGGTGGTGAGCTTGCCGCCGGTGATGGCCACCACGCCGCGCCCGCCCACGGCGATCGCGTGCTCGCGGCTCGCCGAGCCCGCGTTGGCCGCGTGGGACGCGATGAGCGGGCGGATGCCGGCCCACGCCGTGATGACGTCCTCGGGCGTGAGCGCGGCGGCGGGCCAGAACGCGTTGGCGGCGTCGACAAGGTACTGCACGTCGGCGGCGCACGGTCGCACCTCGTGCGGGTCCGCCGCCGTCTCCGTTTCTGTGGTGCCGATGATCGTGACGTCGCCGCCGGGCAACGTGAAGAGCACGCGGCCGTCGGCG
>CAIRBD010000218.1 GCA_903876745.1 uncultured Gemmatimonadota bacterium | reverse complement strand
GCGCCGGGCGCAGATCGATGCGCCACGCAGCCTGTCCATGCGGTTCGAGCGGGCGCGGTGGCAGGCCGAGCTGGGGGACGTGGACGGCGCCTTCGCATCGATGGACGCGGCCGTCGAGCGACGCGAGATCATGAGCGCGAACATCGAGATCGTGAGGGAGTTCCTGCCGCTCCACGGCGACCCGCGCTGGAAGGTACTCCGCGCCAGATTCGGCTTGCCTGCGACGCCCTGAGCGGCGGCGCGCTGGCCGCGGCATGTGAGCGCGGCTACTTTCGACGTCCCCACACTCCGCGAGAACATCCATGCGCGTCGCGCATCTTTTCCCGCTCGCGCTGGCCAGCTTGCTCGCGGCTCCCTCGGCACGCTCGTCGTGCAGTGGCGACCGCTGGCGAAGGACGGCGCCGACCTCCCAGCGGCCGCCCGTACGCTGCGACCGGCCAAACAGATGATCAGCATCGGCGAGACGTACGATTTCGAGTTCCTGCCGGAACGCAAAGGCCAATTGCTGCGCATCGAGGTGCGGAGCTCGGCGGGCGTCCTCAATGCGCGCGTGCCCGTGCGCGTGGAGTAACGGATCAGACGCGTGACGGTGATGGCGCCGTAGTGCGCGCGGCGATCGCGTCCCATGCCTGACGGATACTCGCCGCCCCCGCCGCGGGGCCCATCGGATGCCCGAACACGCCACGTCCCGCGACGAAGCCGAAATCGACCGTGCCGAGCTTTGCGCACACCGCATCGAGCGTGGACGCCGAGTCGCTGCCGCCCGGCACCGGCAGACTCGGCTTGAGGTGCCCCATCGGTTCGAGGCACGCGCGCACATTCTCGAGCACCTCGTGCTCCGGCGTGAACATGCGGCCGCCGAATCCCGGCATGATGATCGCGTCGAATCCGGCGAGCCGTTGCAGCCGCGTGATCACGCGCGAGTGCACGCCGTAGCCCGCGAGCCGGCTGAACGATGCGATGAACGGGAAGTGCGCGATCATCGGGACTGTGGCATGGCGGCGCAGCATCCGCGCGCCACTCAAGCCCACGGGTATCGCGTTCACGAGCACGGCGTTCGCGCCGTGGTTCACCGCGACGTCGTGCAGCTCGACGAGCCGGTCGACCTCGTCGGTGATGTTCGCGACGTACATCTTGGGCACACCAGTCTCGCGTTCGGCGCGCCGCCGTGCCTCGCCGAGCAGTGCGGCGCGCTCGGCGAGCGGACACCACGCGACGTCGGCGAGCATCTCGTCGTCCTTGGCGACGTCGAGCCCGCCGATCCAACTCTGGTAGCCGAGCTCCGCGAACGGTGCCGGCGGCAGGCCGATGTTCGGCTTGATGACGCCGAAGAAGATCGGACGGTTGAATGCCTGGAGCCGTTCGCGCAGCCCCGCGACGCCGAACTGCGGGCCGTCGAACGCCGCGAGATATGAATCCGGGAACCGGATGTCCTCGAGCCGGATGAGCGGGATGCCGGGCGCGAAGAACACGCCCTCGCCGCAGACGGCGGAGAGCAGGTTGGGAATGCGCGGCCCGAAATTGCCATGCGGGTGCGCGACGGTGGCGCGGCACGCGTGCACGGCGCCGCGCGGCGCGTCGGGCACCGGGTACGAGAAGCCGCCGGGGAGCGGCGTGGATTCGAGTGCGAGCACCTTCGCGGCGAAGCGCGGCCGGAAATCCTCGTCCACGCCCACACGCCGCCACTGCGCGGTGGACTGCTCGCTGCAGAGGTGCGCCGCCGCCTCGCGCGGATCGCCGGCGCATTCGAAGGTGAAATCGAGCTCGAGGTACGCCTGCGCGTCGAGTTCGTCGCGGCGCGCGAAGAAGCCGGCGAGGTCGTCGGACGTCACGCGCTCACCGCTCGCCGATGAGCTGGAGCTGGATCTCGCGCTGGGCGCGCGGGCCGTCGAGTTCGACGAAGAAGATCGACTGCCACGCGCCGAGCACCGGGGCGCCATCGGCCACCGGGACGCTCTCCGACGCGTTCACGAAGAGACCGAGCAGGTGCGCGTGCGCGTTCGCGCGGCCATCCACCGTGTCACGGTTGTGTGCGTAGTCCGCGGCGCGCGGCGCGAGTCGCTCGAGGAACGCGACCATGTCGCGCTGGAGCTCCGGCTCGCGCTCGTTGATCGTGACGCGCGCCGTGGTGTGGAGCGAGCTCAACGTGAGCAGGCCGTTCCGGATGCCGCTCGCCTCGACCCACGCGCGCACCGGCGCGGTGATGTCCGCCAGTTCGATCGGCGCGGTGGTGGCGAGGCGGATGGAATGCCGCAGGATCTCCATCCGCCAAAGATAGCCCTACTTCGCGGCCCCCGGGAACGCGGGCAGCTTGCCCACGTCGCGCGCGTCGTGCTGGATGATCACCGTCGCCTTCAGGTTCTTCGCGATCTGCTTGAACCGGTCGATGGACGCGAGCGAGGCGGCGCGGTCGGTGTTGAACGTCGGCACGCCATCGGTGTCGTAGTTCTCGCGGAAGTGCGCCAGGTCGCCGGTGATGAGCACGTTCCCCATCTCCTTGAGGCGCACGAGCAGGCTGTGATGCCCCGGCGTGTGCCCCGGCATGTTGAGCACCATCACCGTGCCGTCGCCGAACACGTCCTTGTCGCCCGCGAGCGGCTCCACCTTGCCCCCGCCGCTCACCCACGGCGCGAAGAACGCGGGACTCACGATGGGCGCGGCTTTCGTGTCCGTGAGCACCGCCCAGTCACCCTTGCCGATCAGCAGCGTCGCCTGCGGCAGCGTGTTGACCTGCCCCACGTGGTCGCCGTGGTAGTGACTGATGCCGACGTACTTCACCTGGGCCGGTGTGACTTTGAGTTGCGCGAGCAGATCGAGAATGCTCGTCGTCGGCGAGGTCGGCCCGGCGGCCATCGGGAAGCCGGTGTCCCAGACGAGGTAGTCATCGCCGTGGCGAATGAGATAGCAGCTGTACGTCAGCTGCACCTTCAGGCCGTTGTACGCGTACGTGTCGGAGAAGCGCGCGCCGACGTCGGTGGGCGCGGCGTTCGTGCCGCACTCGAGTCGCGTGAGCGTGACGACGGGCGCCGACTGCGCCGCGGCAGGCGCATTACCGAATACCACAGTGCTCGCGCCGAACAACAGGCTGGCCAACTGGCGTCTCATGTCTCTCCCCGGTGTGTGGTAGATTCGCAGGAACAATAACGCGTACGGAGCTTTCGTGGAGAGATTCGCAGCGGTGCCCGCCCTGATCGCCGCAGTGATGATGATGCGATCGACGCGGACCCATCCACCCCCGAGCGCCTGATGGCGATCATTCCCACGATCCGCTGCAGCAACATGCGCGCGTCGCTCGCGTTCTACACCGACGTGCTCGACTTCGCGCGCGTGGACGGCGACGACGCACTCGACGATCCGTCGTTCAGTGTGCTCGGCCGCGAGGGGCACCTGCTCTTCCTCTCGAGCCATCGCGGCGACGGGACGTTCGGCCAGGCGGTCGTCGTCACGACGGATGACATCGACGCGCTCTGCCGGAAGTTCCGCGCGCGCGGGCTGCGCACGCCGGGCGACCCGGACGCGCCCACGCACGTGCACGAAGGCCCCATCGACCAGACGTGGGGCACGCGCGAGTTCTACGTCGACGACCCCGACGGCAACACCCTGCGTTTCATGGAGCGGGGCTAGCCAGCCGCGCCCCGACGCGGCATAATCGTCCATTCGACTCCCCCCGAACGTGGACGGCGCGCCCGTGACCATCTGGTTCTTCGACGTGATGTGGACGCTGATGCTCTTCGGCGTCGCGCTGTTCACCAGTTGCTGCGTCGTCTTCAATCCGGCCATCCGCGGCATCCGCACGATGGGGATCGTCACGGCGTACGCGGTCGGCGCGTGGATGCTCTATGTGCTCCCGCCGGGCGTCGCGATCGGTACGTGGTGCGTGTTCGCGTCGGCGGGCGGCGTGATCGCGTTCGCGTACGAACTCTGGGCGCGGCATCGCTACGCCGGAACGACGCGCGCGCCGCGTCCACTCGTACTCGTGCGGGGCTTCCTGCTCTGGCCGGGGATGATCCCCGATGCGCTCGAAGGCGTGCTCGTGGACGCGGGGATCCTCGATCCGAGCGGGCCGGGTTCCGACGCCCCGGCGGGCACGACCACCTGAACCGCTCGCAGTCGGCATCAATTCCACCAACGAGGCACGTGATGCGTAACGGAAGGCTCCTCGCCGCCCTGTTCGCTGCGGTGTGCGCCGCGCCGATCGTCGGCGCACAGTCGGCGCAGTACCGCTCCCCCGCCGGCGTCGAGTATCGCTCGCAACCCGGCAATGACGCCGTCGCGCGCGCCACGCAGGCGCTCGCCGCCGACCCCACGAACGCGGACAAGATCATCGCGCTCGGCACGGCGCAGGCCGGCGTGCGCGACATGCGCGGCGCCATCGCCACGTTCACCACAGGCATCGCCGCGCACCCGAACAACGCTCTGCTCTACCGCTGGCGCGGACACCGCCATCTCTCCGTGCGCGAGTTCGACGACGCGAAATCCGACTTCGCGCGCGGCCTCGCGCTCGACAGCGCCGTGTACGGCATCTGGTTCCACCTCGGCATCATCCGTTTCACCGAGGGCGCGTTCAGTGCCGCGGCCGACGCGTTCAAACGGGCGCAGCCGCTCGCGCCCGATCCGGGTGAACTCGCCGCATCCACCGACTGGCTGTGGATGTCGCTCGCGCGCGCCGGACGAATGGCCGAAGCGAATTCGATGCTCGCCCGCCACCCCGACTCGCTCAAGGTGGCCGACCCCGAATACGGCTACGTGAAGCGGCTGCGGCTGTACCGCGGCGAGGTGGCGCCGGAACGATTGATCACTGCCACCGACACGGCCGACACGCAGGCGGCCACGCTGAACTTCGGGCTCGGCAACTGGTATCTCGTGCGGGGCGATACGGGCCGAGCGAAGGCCGCGTTCGAACGCGCCGTGCAGTCGGGCGGCTGGCCCGCGTTCGGGTTCATCGAAGCCGAGGCCGACCTTCGGCGATTGGCACCGCCCGTCATCGTCGTGTTCGAGACGTCGGCGGGCTCGTTCGACGTCGCCGTGGATGTGGGGCACGCGCCGGTCACGGCCGCGAACTTTCTGAAGTACGTCGATGCGGGCGGTTACAACAACGGATTCTTCCATCGCACCGTGCGGCCGAACACGGAGAGCCGCACGGATTATCCCATCCAGGTGGTGCAGGCGAGCGCGGCAAAGAGCAGCGCGCAGTACCCGGCGATCCCTCTCGAACGCACCAGCGTCACGGGGCTCCGGCACGTCGCCGGCACCATCTCGATGGCGCGCGGCGGCCCCGATACCGCGACGAGCGATTTCTACATCTGCATCACCGACACACCGGAGAACGATTTCGGGGGCCGGCGGAACGCCGACGGGCAGGGCTTTGCGGCGTTCGGGAAGATCACGCGCGGCATGGACGTCATCCGGAAGATCCAGGCGTCGCCCGTGAAGCCGGGACCCGACGGCCGAAACTCGCAGAGTCTCGAACCGCCGATCACCATCCTGAGTGCGCGTCGCAAGTGACCGCCGGTGAAGCGACGCCCCAGCCCGGCGTCGCTTCTTTCGTTTCCCCCCGGCGCGGCTAGCTTACGATCATGTCCCGCGCCTTCCTCCGCGACGATCCACCGGATCTCCGCCCGCAGCTCAATCACCGCCTCCCGCCCCGTGACGACCCGGGCTTCGATGCGGCGGCAGCGGTCGCGTTGCTCGAAGGGGCGCGCGTGAGTGAGGTGCTCGCCGCGGAAGAAGCCACCGGCCTCCGCTGGGGAGAGCCGCGGCTCCGCCCGCACGTCGAGCGTCTCCTCGAAGAAGCGCGCATGCGGCGCGACGACCGATTGGAACAGGTTGCCGAGCGATTTCTGAAGCAGCGTCTCTAAGGCCCGCTGCTGGACAGCGACCGGACCGGTTTTCGCGGTCGCCGCTGGTGGGTCCCTCGAAGCATCCGTAGTTTGGGAGATGCCGCCAAACGCGCCAACGCCGGGGGACCCCCGAAATGGCTCGCTGCACGACAGCGAGCATCTGGCGGAGCACCTCGAGACCCTGCTCTCGACACTCGCCGCGGGCGTGCTCGAGACCGATGCGCAGGGGCGCCTCCGCTATCTCAACCCGGCGGCGATGCGCACCCTCGGCGTCACCGAGCAGGAGATCCTCGGCAAGACGGTCGAAGAACTCGGCATCGAACGCTACGACGAGTCCGGCCAGCGCATCGATCCGTCGCGCGCGCCGGTGATGCGCGCGGGCCGAGAGCGTGAGGGCACGGTGCGCGCCGTCATCCGGTACGTGCGCCCACCGGCCGAGCAACTCTGGCTCGAGTCGCACACGACGCCGCTGCGGTCGGCGACGGGTGAACTGCTCGGCGCCGTGTCGTCGTTCATCGACGTCTCGGACCGGTATCGTCTCGAAGCGGCCAAACAGGCGAGCACCGACCGCATGAACGAGATGCTGCGCGCGATGGCGGCCGGCGTGCTGATGGTGAATGCGGAGGGCCGCATCGAGTACGCGAACACCACGGCCGCCGCGCTCTCCGGCCTCACGCCCGAGGATGTGACCGGTCAGCTCGCCGCCGACCCCGCGTGGAAACTCACCGACGAGCACGGCGTCGTCATGCGGTACGACGATCTCCCCGTGCCCACCGTGCTGCGCGAGCGGCGCGAGGTGCGTGATGTGTACCTCGGCGTGCCCGTGCCCGACGGATCGATGCGGTGGCTCCGCGTGAGTGCGTCGCCGCTCTTCCACGGCGACGGCGTGCTGCGCGGCGCCGTCGTGACGATGGAGGACATCACCGAGCGCCGGGCGCTCGCCGAGCAGCTGTTGCAGGCGCAGAAGATCGAGGGCGTCGGCCAGCTCGCCGGCGGCATCGCGCACGACTTCAACAATCTCCTCACCACGATCATCGGCAACGCCGACCTCGCCCTCGACACGGCGGAACGCGGTTCGCCGATGGCCGATGATCTGGCGGAGATCCGCGACGCGGCGCTGCGCGGCGCGGCCCTCACGCGTCAACTGCTCACCTTCGCGCGCAAACAGGTCGTGCAGCCCCGTGCGCTGTATGTGGACCGGCTCGCCGCGGGGACCGAGAAGCTGCTGCATCGCGTCCTCGGCGAGCAGATCGCGCTGCAGCGACACTCCGACGCCGACCTGTGGGCGGTGCGCGTCGATCCGGGGCAGCTCGAACAGGTGATCGTCAACATGGCGATCAACGCGCGCGACGCGATGCCGGGCGGCGGTTCACTGACCCTCGCCACCCGGAACGTGCACATCGACGAGCGCGAGGCGCGCGCGAACCCCGGCGTCGAGCCCGGGGAGTTCGTCACGCTGCGCGTCTCGGATACCGGCACGGGGATCGCGCGTGAGCTGCTGCCGCGTCTCTTCGAACCGTTCTTCACGACCAAGCCGATCGGCAGCGGCAGCGGGCTCGGATTGTCCATCTGCCACGGCGTCGTGAAGCAGGCGCGCGGATTCATCACGGTCGAGAGCCTGGTGGGGCACGGGACCACCTTCGTCGTGCATCTCCCGCGCACGATGGACGAGGTCGTCGAAACGATCACCGCGCTGCCGACGACGGTCGCCGCCGGCGGCGGCACGGTGCTCGTGGTGGAAGATGAGGACTCGGTGCGCGCGCTCGTCTCGCGCACGCTGGGCGCATACGGGTTCGAAGTGCTCAGCGCCGGCAACGGCGCCGAGGCCATCGCCACGCTCGACCGGTTGGCGGGACCACTCGACCTGCTCATCACGGATGTGGTGATGCCCGGCATGCGCGGCTCGGAGATCGCACGGGCGCTGCGGGCGCGGCTCCCCACCCTCCCGGTACTGTTCATGACGGGGTACCCGGAGTTCCGGAACGACGACGAACACGCGCTCGATACCGAGGTGAACGTGCTGCTCAAACCGTTCACCCCCGCGCAACTCGTCCGACGGGTGCAGAAGCTGCTCGCCGACCGTCTTTGATCGCCTTTCACCACCGCGAGGTCCTGGTGTCGCTCCAGCCGTTCGATGAATCGCCCACGCCGCGCCGTGAGTTCCTCGGCCAGCTCGCCACCGTCGCCGCCGCACTGACCGCCGCGGCCTGCGCATCACCCGCGGGCG
>CAIRBD010000217.1 GCA_903876745.1 uncultured Gemmatimonadota bacterium | reverse complement strand
GGGGCGCTCGCGGTTCCTCGTGGACCTCGGCTGGCCGGGGTCGTTCTCGACGCTCGAGGCGAACCTCGCGCGGATGGACATCCCGCTCCGCGAGATCACGCGCGGGTTCGCCACGCACTATCACATGGACCACGCGGGGTCCGCGCAGGATCTCAAGCGCGCGGGGATGAAGCTCGTGGTGTTCGATTGCCAGGAGGCGTGCATCGAGCCGATGGCGCAGTGGATGAAGCCCGCGGACCACTACACGCCGATCACGCGGCACGACAACCTCGTGTTGCGCCTCGATGCAGGGCGCGGGCTGCTCGCATCGCTCGGCATCGACGGCACCTTCGTGCACACGCCGGGGCATTCCGACGACAGCGTGTCGCTCGTGCTCGACGCGGGCGAGGTGTTCACGGGTGATCTGACCTGGCCGACGTTCGCGACCGAGGAGACGCGCGACGCCGTGACGGCATCGTGGGACCGCCTCCGCGCGCTCGGCGCGATGCGCGTGTACGCGGGGCATGGGCCGGTGCGGGGGATGCCGTAGGCATTGGTTCGATGCGAGTGGCGACGCGGTGATGCACGGTCCTACAGCGGAACCGCGGATATTCGCGGATCGACTGCCGGATCAACGCGGAGACTGCCATGACGACCGTTCCAGAACCAGTCCGCCTGCTTGATGGCGAACTGACCCGAGAGATGATTGGGGCGTTCTTTGATGTGTACAACGAGTTGGGACACGGCTTCGTGGAGTCGGTCTATCAACGGGCGCTTCCGATCGCGCTCTCACAGCGTGGTATCGCGAGTCAGCGGGAGGCGGCGTTACGCGTGTGTTTCCGCGGCGAACCGGTTGGCGATTACCGGGCGGACCTGCTCGTGGAGGGCCGCATCATCGTGGAGGTCAAAGCGGCCGAGAGGCTGGTCCATGTGCACGAACTACAACTGCTGAATTACCTTCGCGCCACCGAGTTGCAACTCGGGTTGCTCGTGAACTTCGGCCCCCGCGCCACCTTCCGTCGACTGATCAACACCCGCCGCCGGACTTCTCCGCGGCCATCCGCCGTCGTCGATCCGCGATCCTCCGCGGTTCCGCTGTAAGACTCAGCAGCACCGCGACACCACCTACATCGGCTTCCGGTCGTCCGGCGGCACGAAGTGCATGAGGAACGTCCGCTCCTGCGGCGTGAGACTCTCGAGCCCCTGCGCGCTGATCTTGTCGAGGATCCGGTTCAACTCGTCCCGGTTCACCTCGTGCGCCGTCTTGGGGTCGACCTTCTTCCAGTTGCTGATCAGCCGGTCCGCCTCGCGCGGGGCCGCCTGCACGGCGCGCTTGAACTTGGCGGCGCCCGAGGAACGCTCCATCCACTTCAGGAAGAGGAAAGCGCCGGCGTAGCCGCCGAGGTGGGCGAAATCAGCCACGCCCGACGCACTCCCCGTGAAGCCGCTGAAGAGGGACAGTCCCGTCGTGATGAGCACCAGCATGCGCGCCGGCACGGGAAGGATGCCCCAGATGAAGATCTTCTCGTGCGGCCAGTACCAGGCGAAGGCGAGCATCACACCGAACACCGCCGCCGACGCGCCGACGATCGCGGCGTTGAAGGCGAGGAGGAAGCTGAGGAGCGCCCCCGCCACGCCGCTGACGAAGTACAGCTGCGCGAACCGCGTGCCGCCGAGGCGCATCTCCACCCGCGGCCCGAAGAAGTACAAGCCGATCATGTTGAAGAGGATGTGCATGATGGACGTCGGCGAGTGCACGAACATGTACGTCACGATCGACCACGGCCGCATCAGCACGAGCGCCGGCACGAACACCAGCGGGTCGATCAGCCGCGGCATCGTCATCTCGACGAAGTACACCGCCACGTTCGCGATGATGAGTCGCATCACCCACGGCGTCATGCCACACCCTCCACGGCCACGGCCGGATGCGCGCGCCCGCGGGCGTCCACGGGCCAGCTCGTCTCCACCCGATCTCCGCGCACCCCGTAGATCACGTCGTTCAGGTGCACGACGATACACACATGGTTCGGCACCACACGCACGAGGTCGCCCACTTGCGGGCGCCAGTCCGTGCGCGAGAGGTCGAGGATGCCGTGCTCCTCGCTCATCCGGCTCACCACCACATCGGGCCGGTCGAGCAGGGCGCCCCACCCTTCCCCGTCGGCGCCGCGCAACGGCTCCCGCCCCAGCGCTTTCGCGCCGGCGTCGATCACCGCCTGCCCCGGCACGCTCGTGCTCACGACCGTCGCCAGCACGCTGAACGCGCAGTCCTCCCACGCGCAGGCGCCGATCTCGGCCGTCGTGCGGTCGTTGTACACGTACGTGCCGGGCCGGAACTCCGTCACGCCGTCGATCTCGTGCGTGCGCCACACCGTGGGGGTCGAGCCGCCGCTCACCACGCCCGGCGCAAAGCCCGCGTCCGTGAGCGCATCGATCGCGCTGCGCAACGCCACGCCGAGCGCCGCGAGCTTGGCATCCTGCGACGCCGGTTCCTCGCGGATATGCCCGGGGTAGAACGCGATGCCCGCATACTCGAGGGGCGCACGCTCGGTCACGAGGCGCGCGAGCGCGATCGCGTCGTCCCACGCCGTGACGCCCACGCGGTGCATCCCCACGTCGAGCTCCACGTACACGCGCACGGTGCGCCCCGCGGCCTTCGCCGCCGCGGCGAGTTCCTCCACCGCGCGCGCCGAATCGAGTGACACCGTGAGCCGCACCGACTCGGGCAGCGCCATCAGCTTGCCGAGTTTGGGGCCGACGGCGGGATACGCGAGCAGCAGATCGCCGCACACCGCGCTCATCACCTGCGCCTCGGCGGGCGTCGCGATGGTGAGTCCGACGGCGCCGTGCGCCAACTGCGCGGCGGCGACGCGGGTGGCCTTGTGCGTCTTGATGTGCGGGCGGAGGGAGAGCCCCTCCCTCGCCGCGTACGCCGCCATCCCCGCGAGGTTCCCCTCGAGACGGTCGAGATCCACGAGCGCACAGGGCGTTTCGAGCGCCGAGAAGGGCGCGCCAACTGGGATAATCACGTTAGAGTCGAAACAGATAGGAGGCTTTGACGAAGAATGCGTCGCTGCGCCGCTGCAGCTCGCGAAAGGCGAACGCCGACGGCTCGTCCATCGAAGAGCCGTAGCCGACGTAGAGCACGGTGCCCGGCACCGGCTTGTACGAGAACAGGAAGTCGCCGCGAAAGGTGTTCACCGTGGAGCGTGTGGTGCGCACCCAGCGCTTCGCCCTCGGATCATACACCAGCAGCGGGAGATTGGTGCGACTGTCGTCGCGCAGGGAATCGGTGAACGTGCTGATGTACTCGCCGATGAGCCGCACGAAGATGTTGCGGTTCACCTGGTACTCCACCTTGAGGCGCGGGTCCTGGATGCGCCCGGTGCGCGAGTTGTCGCTCGGACGCAGGTAATCCTGCATCTGATACGTGAACCCGATACGCACCTGCTCGGACGCACGGATGTCGGCCGAGACGTTCGTGTAGACGATGTTCGACGACGCCCACTCGTAGAAGTTCTCGTCCTGCCCCCACAGGTACATCGCGCTCAGCGTGAGGAACTTGAACTGGGGCGTGCTCGCCGAGAACACCCAGTCGAGGTTCGGGAGCCGCGGCGTGCCGGTGAAGGCGAGCGTATCGCTCGCGCGGCCGGCGTGCGGCACCTCGATGCGATACAGGCCACCGTAGTACGCCGGATCGTAGCCGAACGATTCGATGAGCAGCGAGGCGCCCACCTGCCACCCGCCCTCCAACTGCCCGTGCAGGTCGAGATGGTACTTCTTGTCGCGCGCGTCGCCCTGATGGAAGTAGTTGTGGTACTCCCAGATGCCATCCACAAGGAGGCCGACGGTCCCCTGCTCGACGAGCGCACCCGGCTGGCCGATGTACATGTACGTCGGCCCGATGTTCGCGTGCACCTGTCCGACGCGCGACAGGAACCCGCTCTTCGTCACGAACTGGTTGTCCATGCCGTTGAAGAGCGCGTTCACG
>CAIRBD010000216.1 GCA_903876745.1 uncultured Gemmatimonadota bacterium | reverse complement strand
TGCGCAGATCGGACTTCATCGAGGCGATGTACGCCTTTTCCTTGGTGTTCGCGAACTTCGGGATGGCGATCGCGGCGAGAATGCCGATGATCACGACCACGATAAGCAGTTCGATCAGCGTAAAGCCCTTGCGGTTGCTCATCATCGAGACGACTCCTGTTGAAGAAACGGGGGGGGGTGCCCGGTCGGGCGGCGGCTGCACCTGCGACTACACGCCAGGATACGATGCAAACCCCTTGCCACGTTTGGTACGGTTGTTCAAAGCATTGTGTCATAAGGATTTATATCGATTCGGACAATTTGCGATCATCGCCACGATACAGTGGTTCGCTTGATGCATTGCAGAATGCGATGGACGGCCGGAAGTCGGAGGCGTCAAGATGACCGATTACGGCTTGATGACCCGGCTCTTTCCCGTCCACCGGTTCGTCGGGTCGAGGGAGTCCGTCGCCACGAGGGCGCTATCGGCCCGCTCGATCATGAACTCGAACGCCCGGCGATAGAACCCGTCGGCGATGGCGACCCGGGCGGCCGTGCGCGCGTTGCGCCACTGCGCCAGTTCGAGGTAGCACGCCACGAGTCCCGCGCGCGCCAGCGGCACGTCGTTGCGGAGCACATGCAGGTACGCCGGGATCGCCGCCTGGCAGACGTGCATCTCGCGGTACTTGTGCGCGAGGTCCACCCACACGCCGTGGTACTCCGGGTAGATCGCGATGGCCATGCGCCATTCGCGCTCGCCCTCCACGAAGCGCTTCTGTTCGAAGAACTCGCCGCCCGTGACGTAGTGCGACTTGAAGTTCAGCGGCGCATCGGTGGCGAGCGTGCGGAACACCGTGGCGCTGCTCTTCCACGTGAACTGCCGTTCCGCGCTGCGCGAGAACCCGAGGGTGAGGAGCAGCGCGAACGCGCCGCCGATGGCGAGGCGACCGTCGCGGCGATTCCACACGGCCGTGCGCTCGATCCACGGCACGAACCACGCGAGCGCGATCATCACACCGGCGCTCGGCAGCAGGAACGTGCGCTCGGCGATCAGGATCCCCGTGGGGATGAGGACGTTCGCCACGGGCGCGATCGCGAGGGCGAACCACCAGAGCCCGAACGCCGCGGGACGGGCGCGCCGCTGCGCCAGCGCGAACAGGATCGCCACGCAGAACAGGAGGAGCAGTCCCGGGATGAGTTCGAGGTGCCACTGGGTGTGCACGTGCACGGCCTGCGGCGAATAGTCGGCGTAGAGCCGCGCCGGCCAGAGCAGAAGCCGGCCGAACTCCGGCGCGAGCCCGATCATCAGGAGCGTGCGCTCCCCCATCGACGTGCCGTCGAGCGCGGGGTGCGGCGTATCGCCGCCGATGCCGTCGAGGATGGAGACGCGCAGCCACAGGAAGAGCGCGGCGAAGAGCCCCATCCACACGAACAGGGTGACGAGCCGGTCGGCGCGTTCGCGCCAGGGCGCGTCGTCGCGCACGACGAAGACCTCGGCGGCCAGGAGCAGCGCCGGCAGGACGATCGCGTTCTCCTTGATCAGCATCCCGACGACGTACAGCCCGGTGATGGCCACGGCGGTCTCTCGCGGCAGCCGCACGCCCTCGCGGCGGGCGCGCACGTACAGCACCACCGCACCCAGCACGACGAGCGACGTCCAGAGTTCGGCCTGTCCGACGACGTTGCCGACGGCCTCGACGTGCACTGGATGCACGGCGAAGAGCGCCGCCGCGACCCATGCGGCCCGGCGCGGCAGGCATTCGAGCGCGAGGAGTAGGACGAGCGCCGAGACGGCGGCGTAGAGCCCGACGTTGACCGCGTGATAGATGAGCGGCGATCCCCGGCCGATCACCCATTGCGTGGCATAGAGCAGGACGGTCATCGGCCGGTAGAGCGCCGCGCCGCGGGCGTTCGGCCAGTACGTCTCGCCGAAGAAGCGCCACCACTCGTGAAGCGAGTGCACGCGTTTGTTCTCGAGGACGATCCAGCGATCGTCGTACGCGAAGCCGTTGCCGAGACTCGTCACGGAGGCGAGGAGCGCGAGCGCGACG
>CAIRBD010000215.1 GCA_903876745.1 uncultured Gemmatimonadota bacterium | reverse complement strand
GCCTCCTGCGGAGACGTTCGCCCCGGCCCTGATCTCCGCGGGCCTCTTTTGAGCCACCGCGTGTTTTGCCTCAGCGGCCGTCCACGCTCAGGATCACCACATCCGTATACGCCGGATACTGCCGCTCGATCTCCGCCTGGATCGCGAACTCCGACTCGCCGTACACGGTCACCACACAGCGGTTCACACGCCGCTGCGATCCGCCCTCGAGCGTGTGCTCGAACGTCACGCTGAACGTCTGGTAGCGCGGCATCACGACCTCGACCACGCCTGCGCCGCCGGCTCCACGTCGGCGGCCACTACGTCGAACGCGTCGAGCGCGACCTGCAGCTGACGCGGTACGAACGGGCACGCTGGCAGGTCGGCGCGCAGCACGATGCACTCGCTTTCCCAGAAGGCGCGAAAGATCACGTACTGCGCGCTCGTGTCGTGCAGGAACTCGTCCACCTCGCTCGTGCGCGGCACGTCGCACGCCACCGGCCGGAAGATCGACACGGTGTCGGGGTCGGCGAGCACGCGCACCCACACGAGCCCGTCTCCCACGTCCACGCAGATATCCCCGTCCTCGTCCACCGTCACGCCCTTCCCCTCGCACAGCGCGTTCAGCGTCCCAATCACCTCATCTCGCAGCGGCATCGGCTACCTCCGTGGATCCACACGGTTGCTCGGCGCGGGTGCGCCATTCGTTCTTCTCGTTTTCGGAAGTCTAGACGGGGGGTCTGACACTGCCGTGGCACGCGCGATGACTGTCAGAGGGGGGCCACATCTTGCATCAAGAACCTTCACGCGAGGCACTCGATGTCCGACATCCCCGAGTTCAAGATCACCGTCACCGTGGCCGGCAAAACGCAGGAGTTCATGCTCGGCACACAGCCGCTGCAGTACGTGTTGGGCTCGATCCCCGACATTCCCTGCTACGCCGGCCTGTTCTCCGCCGCGGCGCATCATCCCGCGGCCGCCGTGCGGAACGCCGTGGCCGGCCAGGACAACCTGCCGGGGGATGCCGTGCTGTCGCTCGCCACCGACCCGAGCGCCAACGTGCGGGCGCGCGTCGTGAACAGTTCGATCTTCCGCCGCGCCGCCTCCGAGGCGATGCTCCTCAAGCTCATCGCCGGCGACCCCGAAGTGGCCGAGGCGATCGCCGGGAACGTGGAGATGTTCGAGAACGCCGACGCGGGCACGCTGTGCGCGGCGATCGCCACGCATCCCGATCCGAGCGTGCGCCTGGCGCTCGCCTCGAACCACGGCACGCCCGTGAAGTGGCTGAAGAAACTGCGCGAAGATGGCGCGCGCGACGTGGCCGACTGCGCGCAGAACATGCTCGCGTCGCGGTCGCGGTAACCGGCGTGGCAACGAGGGCCCGGTCGCTGACGCGATCGGGCCCTCGTCCGTATCATATGGGATGCCACCACTGCACCTCGTCGCCCTCTGGAACCCGTCGTACGCCGTGGAGCCGCTCGAGGCGCACACCAAGCTCCTCCTCGAGCACGTCCAGACCGTTCCCGCCGACTCCGACGACTACGACGACGCCTACGTGTGGTGGGGACGCGTTCGCTCGGTGAACCGCCAGCAGCCGCTCGAACATCTCCCGCAGATCCTGGCACTCGACGAGGAGATCGGCGACCGCGGCGAACTCCAGCTCTATCTCACCGACTACCGCTCGCT
>CAIRBD010000214.1 GCA_903876745.1 uncultured Gemmatimonadota bacterium | reverse complement strand
CCGGGAGGTCCGGCGCCAGACGCATCGCGCGTTCTGCCGCCGCGCGGGACCTCGGCAGCAGCGTGAGCGTGCTCACCGTATCGACCCACGCCTGCGTCATCAGCGCATCGGCGAGCCCGGCCCACGCCTCGGCGAACGTCGAATCGCGGGCGATCGCGCGTTCGAACAGCTCCTGCGCGCGCGTGAAATCCGCGAGCGACCGCCGGTTCCACAGGTAACGCCCCTGCAGGTACAGGTCGTACGCCTCACGATCCTTGGTGCCCGCATTCGCCGTGACGGCGGTATTCGACGCGAGCATCCGTCCCTGCAACGCCGTCACCACCGCGCGCACGACTTCATCCTGCACCGCGAAGATGTCGTCGGCCTTGCGGTCGAATGTCTGCGACCAAAGCGCGCGGCCATCGGCGGTCTTCACCAGCTCCGCCGTGATGCGCAGCCGGTCGCCCGCACGTTGCACGCTCCCCTCGAGCACGGTGCCCACCGAGAGCGCGCGGCCGATCTCCTTCACGTCCGACTTCTTGTCGCGGAACGAGAACGCCGACGTGCGCGACGCCACCGTCATCCCGTTCATGTTCGCGAGCGCGCTGATCAACGTCTCGGCGATGCCGTCGCCCAAGTAGGCGTTGGCGTGGTCGGCGCTGAGGTCGGAGAACGGGAGGACGGCGATGCCGTTCAGTTCGCTCGCGGCGCTCGAGGCGCCGCGCGAGGTGAGATAGCGGAAACCGAAGACGCCCAGCACGACGAGCACCGTCGCGGCCACGGCGATGACTACGCGACGACCGCCCGTAGCCGTCGGCGCTCGCACCGCCGCTGCCCTCGGGTTCGGTTCGCCCCGCGCCGGCGATTCACCCAACGGTGCCGCAGCGGTCTCGCCGCTTCCCCCCGACTGCAGCGCCGTCGAGAACTGCGCCACGGGATTGAACCGGTCCACCGGGCTCTTGGCGAGCGCCCGCTGCAGTGCGCCCGCCACGTGCGCCGGAACCGCGGGGCGCAGGTTCGTGATGGGCGGCGCATCGACCATCATGTGCTGCCGCACCACGGCCGCGGCGTTCGGGCCGGTGAACGGCGGCTGCCCGCCAAGCATCTCGTAGAGCACACAGGCGAGACTGTACAGGTCGCTGCGGCCGTCGATGTCCGTCTCGCCCGAGGCCTGCTCGGGACTCATGTACGGCGGCGTGCCCACCGAGAGCCCGGTCTGTGTGAGCCGCTCGCCGCCGGCGGCACTCACGGCGCGCGCGATGCCGAAGTCGGCGACCACGGCGTGGCCGCCCTCGAGCAGGATGTTCTCGGGCTTGATGTCGCGGTGCACCACGCCCCGCGCGTGCGCGTAGCTCAGCGCATCCGACACCTCGCCGGCGATGCGCAACGCGTCAGGGATGGGCAGTTGCCGTTCGCGCGTGAGCCGGTCGCGCAGCGTCTCCCCCTCCACGAGCGGCATCACGTAGAACAGCACGGTGCCGGCCGCCCCCGAATCGAAGAGCGGCAGGATGTGCGGGTGCCGCAGGTTCGCGGTGGTCTTGATCTCGTTGAGGAACCGCTCGGCCCCCACCGCCTCGGCGAGTTCGGCGCGCAGCACCTTGATGGCCACATCGCGGTCGTGCCGGATGTCGCGCGCGAGGTACACCGTCGCCATGCCCCCCTCGCCCAAAATGCGCGAGATGGTGTAGCGGCCGTCGAGGGCGGCGTTGAGGCGGTCGATCGGCGAGTTCATCGACGGGAAAGATGCACCATGCTACCCGTCTTCGCAGGAGGCACGCCCCCGCTGCGTCCTATGGCGCGCGCAGCAACTCCCGCACCCGCGGGATCACCTCGCGCCCGTACAGCTCGATGCACCGCATCATCTCGGGGTGCGGCAGTGTACCCGCGCTGTATTTCATGTCGAACCGCGACACGCCGAGCGCGCGCACCGTCGCGGCGATCTTCCGGGCGACGGTCTCCGGCGAGCCCACGTACAGCGAGCCGTGGTCGATCTCGCTCTGGTACTCCTGCGGGTTCGTCGGCGGCCATCCTCGTTCGGCGCCGATGCGGTCGCGCATGCCGCGGTACGCGGGCCACATCTGCTCGCGGGCCTTGGCATCCGTCTCCGCCACGTGCCCCGGCGAGTGCACGCCGATGGGCAGTGTGTCGCGCCCGAACTGCGCGAGCGCCCGGTGATACAGCGCCACATAGGGCGCGAACCGCCGCGGGTCGCCGCCGATGATCGCGAGCATCAGCGGCAACCCGTACTTCGCGGCGCGCATCACCGATGCCTGACTCCCGCCCACGCCGATCCACGTGCGCAGCGAGCCCGATGTGGTCGGCGGGAAGATGCGCTTCGCCTCGAGCGGCGCGCGCGTGGTGCCCGTCCACGACACCGGCGCCTTGCCGTCGTTCTCGAGCAACGCCACGAACAGATCGAGCTTCTCCTCGAACAGCGTCTCGTACTCATCGAGGTCAAAACCGAACAGCGGGAACGACTCGATGAACGAGCCGCGCCCGAGGATCACCTCGGCGCGGCCGTTCGAGGCGGCGTCGACGGTGGAGAACCGCTGGAACACGCGGATGGGATCGTCGGAGCTGAGCACCGTCACCGCCGAGCCCAGCCGCATGCGCGTGGTGCGCGCGGCGATCGCCGCGAGCACGACCTCGGGGGCGGAGATCGCGAAGTCGGCGCGGTGGTGCTCGCCGACGCCGAAGAAGTCGACGCCCACCGAGTCGGCGAGCTCCGCCTCGGCGATCACGTCGCGGATGACCTGTGCCTGCGAGAGCAGCGCGCCGTCCGCGCCGACGGTGACGTCGCCGAATGTGTCGAGGCCGAGTTCGATTTCCATGCGGGGAAACTAAAGGTCCGTTGTGCCGCCCGCTCTACGACGCGGGCGTGGTAGCCGACAGCCGCTTGACGAGCTCGTAGAGGAAGGCGTGCCCCTCATAGAAGGAACGCACCCGCATGCGCTCGTCGCGACCGTGAAAACGTATGTCGTCGCGATCGAAGAAGAAGCCCTGCACGCCGTACGTCGGGATGCCGGCGGCGCGCGTCGACCGGCCGTCGGTGCCGCCCATCACCATGATCGGGATGGTGACCGTACCCGGCCACATCTCCTGTGTGAGCTTCGTGACGCCCTGCACCACGTCCGCGCGGAGCGGGGACGACGGGCCGTGCTCCCCTCGCGCCGACGTGACGACGACCGCCGTGTCGGCAACGACCTTGCGGATGGCGCTCAGCACGTAGTCCGCGCCATCCTCGGGCAGCACGCGACAGTTCACTGTCGCCGCGGCGAGCTGCGGCAGCGCGTTCATCGCGTGGCCGCCTTCGAGCATCGTGGCGATGCACGTCGTGCGCAGCGTGGCGTTCCAGCTCACGGAGCCCTTCGCCACGCGCTGCATCGCCGCCTGCGAGCCCGCGGCGACCTGCTCGAGATCGGCCTTCAACGCCCCGCTCTCCGTCTTCGCGATCTGCTTGAAGTACTCGGCCGTGACCTCGTTGGTCTTGAGCGGAAAGCCGAAGTGCGCGACACGGTCGAGCGCGCCGGCGAGGTGATTGATCGCGTTGTCCTCCACGGGGAGCGAACTGTGCCCACCCTTGTTGCGCACCTCGAACCGGAGGTTCAGCACGTACTTCTCGCTCACCTGCAGATCATTGGCGATCCGCTTGCCGTCCACCGACTCGCCCCAGCCGCCCTCGTTCAGCGCGTACTCGGCGTCGATCCAATCACGATGGTTCGTGAGGAGCCAGTCGACGCCGTTGAACGGGCCGCCGCCTTCTTCATCCGCCGTGAGCGCGACGATGAGATCGCGGTCAGGAGTGAAGCCTTCCTTCTTGTACTGGATGAGATTGGCGATCCACACCGCCGCCTGCGCCTTGTCGTCGCCGGTGCCGCGGCCGTAGAAGTAGCCGTCCTTCTCGATGAGCTGGAACGGGTCCATCGTCCAGTCTTCGCGCTTCGCTTCGACCACATCGGTGTGCGCGAGCAGGAGCAACGGTTTGCGCGCACCGCTGCCGTGATAGCGCACGACGAGGTTCAGCTTGCGGGGATCGGGCCCGTCCACGTGGATGTCGGCTGCGGGAAAGCCCGCCGCCCTGAGCCGGGCCTCCGCGGCGCGCGCGACGGGCGTGGTGGAGCCCGTCGTGTAGCCTGACGGGATCTCGATGAACTCCTTGTAGATCTCGCGGGCCAGTGCCTGCTCGGCGGCGGGGCGCGTGAGCTGTGCGCGCGCGGGAAGCGCGACGGCGCACGCGCCGATCGCCAGGGAAAGCAGAAGGGGACGGTTCATGAAGCGCACCAGTGAGAAGGAAGACGAACGATCAGCTGCTCCAGCCCATCGCCTGCGCCCTGCGCCTGAGCTGCGCGAGCCCGATCGCGATCAGCAGCACCGGGGTCGCCCACTTCTTTCGGATGATGAGGCCGATCGAGCCGAACGCGCCCAGCCAAACGGCGATCGCCGTCGCCGCCGGCCGGCAGAAACTACGCCCTCAAGCGCCGGGCGGCGAGCGCCGCAGCCAGAGGATGCTCCGCGTGTCCACCGGGATGTCGCCGTACGCGGCGATCATCCACGTCTGTTCGACGAACGCGACGATGTACAGGCCGATCACGGCGCGAAAGGCCCACGTCGTATCAATCGCGAACGAGGCGAACACCGTCACCACCACGAGCGCGCCCGCCGCGCGGCTCAGGTGCGTGTGCGGGAGCACGATACGGCCGGTACGCACCTTCGACACCACGATGAGCACCGCATACAGCGAGACGGCCGCGATCACATACGGCACGTTCGGCCGCACGTAGGCCGGAAAGAGCCGCAGCGCGAAGTACGCGGTGGAGATGTAATAGGCCACGTCCGCGACCGCGTCGAGCATCGAGCCGAACGCCGTGGTCTGGTTCCACGCGCGCGCGAGTTTGCCATCGAGATAGTCCGTGAGGCCGAGCAGTGCGTACAGCGCGGCGAACCAGGCGACGGGCGCGCGGTCCACGAGCACGAAGAGCACGGGCACGCCGAAGAGCCGCGTCGCCGAGAGGACGTTCGGAACATTCCAGCGGGCTTTCGTCGGTGCGGTCATGGGAGGAGAGGAGGTTCGACCGTGCGTAACTCACAACCAGTCAAAGGGTTATGTACTTCTATATAAAGGGACTTCGGCATCGCGTGGCTTACGGCCGTTGATGTTCGGCCAGCCACGCGACGGCCGACAGCGGCATCCATTCGTGCCAGCCGTCGAAGATCGTGAGGCGCGCCGTTCCCGACGTGCGACGCAAGAAGATCCGGCGACCGAGGAGCGCGTCCGACGCGGTATCGCTCGGCGACGGGTGCGGCAGACCCGGACCCTCACCGACGAGCGCCGCGATCTCCGCGTCCGATATCGCGTTGGGCGCGACGGCACGGAACGCGTTCAGTGAATTTCTGATGGGAACGGTGCCGTCCTCGCGGCCGGCGGCGATGTCGAGCGGCACGGTGAGGCGCGGGTTCAAATAAGTCATGGGCGAACGCGCTGCGTACTCGGCGGCCACAGCGGCACTCTCGTCCGCCGCGCCGCCCAGACAGGCGCGCATCATCTTCCCGTAGTCATCGTGTTCGTGCGTAGCGTACCAATCGCGCAGATCGCTGATGCCGACCCACGCGCTCGCGGCGGTCCAGACGTCGGGATGCTTTGCGGCCATCAGCATCGTCATGAATCCGCCGCCCGAGAGGCCCAGCAGATAGATGCGACGGTCGTCCACGTCGTAGTGACTCCGCACCCACTGCACAGCATCGAGGATGTCCTGCTGCGCGAGCGGTGAACCGCAGGCGCCGGGATGATCGTTGCGGCCGCGGAAGTTCGGCGCGAGCAACAGCCAGCCGCGAGCGGTCGTTTCCTTCTCGAGCAGGGAATCACGCTGCTCGAGGTCGTAGCTCCAGGTATGCAGCACCACGGCGAGCGGCTGCTTGCCCGCGCTGCCGGCGCGCGGTGGCACGTACACGTAGGACGGCTGCAGGCTTCCGTCGGCGGTGCTCGTGATGTCTACGCGATGTCTGCCGGGCGCGGTCGGCACGGTGGTCTGGGCCGGAGCGGCGATGCTCAGGGAGGCGAGGCCAAGCATCAGGAACGCGGGGAAACGCAGCATTCGTCGGGCGTCCTGTTGCGGTGTCGTACAGGCTGCGGCGTGTGACCGCGGACTGTCCAGTCTGCACCGGGAACCTTCGAACGTCCAGAGGCCCTGGAACACCTTCATCCGCGTGCTACTTCCGCTCGTACGCGATCTTGCCGCCGAGGATCGTCATCGCGACGCGGGCCGTGGGGATCTCATCTTCCGGCACCGTCATGATGTTCTTCGTGAGCACCACGAGGTCGGCGAGTTTCCCCACCGTGATGGAGCCCTTCTCCTTCTCCTCGAATGCGGCGAAGGCGTTGTTGAGCGTGTAGGCCCGGAGTCCCTCTTCGCGCGTGACCCGCTGCTCGGGGAGGAACACGGTGCCGTCGCTCGTCTTGCGCGCCACACTTCCCCAGAAGCTCGGGATGGGATCGACCTTTTCCACCGGCGTGTCGGTGCCGTTGGTGACCACCACGCCCGCATCCCAGAGCGCGCGCCACGGATACGACGTGAGACGCGTGCGTTCGGCGCCGAGGCGCTTGGCCACCCACGGGCCGTCGGAGATGGTGTGCACGCCCTGCATCGCGGCGATCACGCCGAGCTGCTTGAACCGCTTGATGTCGGCGGGGTCGATGTGCTGGGAGTGTTCGTCACGCCAGCGCAGATCCTTCTTGCCCGGATTGGCCTTGAACACGCGCTCGTAGATGTCGAGCACCTCGCGGTTCGCGCGGTCGCCGATGGCGTGCGTGTTCACCTGGAAGCCGTGCTTGATGGCGACGCGCGCCGTCTCCTCGATGTCGGCGGGGTTCTCGAGGGCGAGGCCGCTGCTCGTCGGGAGGTCGGTGTAGGGCTGGAGCAGCCACGCGCCGCGCGGGCCGAGTGCGCCGTCGATCTGCCGCTTGATGGAGCGCACGGTGAGGAACTGGTTGCCGTACCCCTGCATCTTGTAGCGCGGCAGCAGGGAGTCGAGGCGCGCGTTGCTCTCGCCGCGCACCATCACGTACAGCCGCACGGGGAGCTTGCCCTCGTCGGCGAGCTTCTTGAATCCGTCGATGATGGCGAAGTTCGACCCGGCGTCGTGGAAGGTGGTGACGCCGTGCTGCAGCGCGTCCTCGCCGGCGAGCTGCACGATCTTGCGAAAGCGCGCCTCGCGGTCGGCGGCGCTCAGGTGGTCGTCGCGCGCGCTCGCCGCGCCCACGGCTCGCTGGGCGCTCTCCTTGAGGAAGCCCGTCGGCTCGCCCTTCGCATCCTTCACGATCTCGCCGCCGGCGGGATCCTTGGAGTCGCGCGTGATGCCGGCGAGCGCGAGCGCCTTGCCGTTGGCGAAGCCGGCGTGGCCGCTCGCGTGGGTGAGGATCACCGGATGGTCGCCGCTCGCCGCGTCGATCGAGGCGTGCAGCGGCACGCCCTGCACGTTCGGCTGCGGCACCTTGGTCCATTTCTCCTGATGCCAGCCGCGTCCCACGATCCACTCGCCCGGGCGCGCGAGTTCGGCGGCCTGCGCCACCATCTTGACGATGTCGTCCCACGTGGAGGCGGTGGTGAGGTCGAGGACGAGCTTCGACTGGCCGAGTCCGGTGTAGTGGCCGTGCCCTTCGATGAAGCCGGGGATGAGCAGCTGTCCCTTCAGGTCGATGACGCGCGTGGCGGGGCCGGAGAGACCGCGCACCTCGGCGTTCGTGCCAACGGCCATGATGCGGTCGCCGCGCACGGCGACGGCTTCGGCGCGCGGGTGTGCGGCGTCAACGGTGACGACGGCGCCGTTCACGAAGATGAGGTCGGCGCGCGCCTGGGCGCGTGCCGAAGACGCGGTAAGGATCAGCGCGAGAGCCGCGACCGCGGAGCGAACGATGCGATGAGTCATGGACTGGGAAAGTGGGAGACGGTCAAGAGTGCAGTATTGCCAGACGCGCGGCAAGCGAGCCAGGGCTGGACCGTGTGAGTGGCGTGCGATCAGGTTGCATTGCGTTCCAGCACCGTGCCGATCGCGGTCACGGTATTCCAGTTGCGCGTGGTCACCGGCCCGCCGAAGAGCCGGTCCAGCGTGCCGAGCGCGCCGATGGTCTTCATGTGCCGCCGGTACACGCCCACCACGAACCGGCCTTCCCTGGCGAGTACTCGCACCAGCCAGCGGCCGGTGGCTGGCACGTTCGCCGGCACGGACGGCGCCGAACGGGGGGACCGCGCCAGGACGCTCAGGAACCGGACGATGTCGGGACGTGTCGCGTGGTCGCGGAAGTGGTCCCGTGACATCAGTCCCGCGAGTTCGTATCCGGCGCAGATCATGATCTCGGTGTCGAAGGGAAGCCGCCGGCTCAACTCGAGTCGGAGCGCGGCGCGACTGACCGGCGCGCGGATCACGAACGTGCCCGCCGCGCCGATGTTGACGGCGTCGAGATGCGCCAGCTCTGCGGCGAGCCGGGCGGGCCGAAAGGTCCGGTGCCCGCCGACGTTCACGCCCCTCAGCAGAACGACGAGTGCCACCGATCGCCTCCTTCTGATGTGCGGCCGCTTCGGCTCGCGTGGCCGGCGAAGAGAACGCCTACGGCCGGATATCCCGCAACGTGCGCACGTACTTCGCCGCGAACTCCGCCACGCGCTTGCGCCGGTACTGCATGATCCACCGGGGGTGCTCCAGCGCGTGCACGGCGCCGAACCAGCGATGCGTCGCGTTCAGGGCCTCGACGTAGTTCGCGTTCTTGCCGATACCGAGCACCACGGCGTGATCAGTGCGGCCGCCCATCGCGATCTGTTGCTCCACACTCTGCACGATGAACGGCGTCACGCGCCGTTGCAGGTCGGGCTGGTCGTAGTAATTGAGGTTCACGCCCTTCGCCGTGAAGCCGAGCGGAGAGAGCGCGGTGAGAAAGAACCGGCCATAGAACTCGCCCGGCCCGCCGAACGCCGCGATCATCCGATACACGAACTCGGCACTGAGCTCACGCTTGCGGCCAAGCGCGTTCGGGATGGCGCACTCTTCCGCGAGCGCCACCGGGTCGGTGAACGTCACACCGGTGATCCCCGAACCGAAGCGGCCCGGGTTGATCCCGAACACGAGCGTGCGCGGCCGGTCGTCGTCGAAGAACCGGTCGAGGAACGCGCGCGTGTAGCCGCGCGCTGCGGGGTCGGCGTAGGGATTCATCACCACGACGCCTCGTGGCACGCGTGGCGGCACGAGTCCCTGATAAAAAGACAGTGCGCGAGAGGCGAACGTGGACCGGGGCATGGTACAAGATATCTTCCCGTTCGCGCTTCCCGGCGTCAATGTTCGGTATGACCGATTCCGCTGAGGATCTCGCGCGCGAGACCACCGACCGCACCCTCGGCATGGACGCCGACATCACGCGCCGCGATTTCGTGAATGCGTCGCTCGTAGGAGTCGGTGCCGCCCTGCTCGGCGCGGCGGCGCCGGCCTCGGCGCAGGGGCAGGGGGCCCTCCCCGCGACGGCCCCCGAGGGCTTCGACGGCTTCGGCGGCGTGGGCGACTACGCCACCTCGCACGGCAACGTGAAAACCGTGCTCGACGCCGCGCACCGCATCCGCGACGGCAAGTACGACAAAGGCGTGCCCGCCGCGCACGACACGGGCGAGACATACGACCTCGTCATCGTGGGCGGCGGATTGTCGGGACTCTCCGCGGCGTACCACTACGCCAAGGCCACCAACGGCACGAAACGCACGCTCATCCTCGAGAACCACCCGATCTTCGGCGGCGAGGCCAAGCAGAACGAGTTCGTCGTCAACGGCGTGCGCCTCATCGCGCCGCAGGGGTCCAACCAGTTCGGCATGCCGCGCGCCGGCTCCGGCCCCGCGGCCGACCTCTGGGACGACCTCAAGCTGCCGCGCGAGTTCCGGTACGCCGAGCCCGATGCGAGCGTGTCGCACCTGCGCATCCCGCTCGACAACTATGCCCACATGGACGGCGTGAACGAGTTCCAGGTGGACATCGGCTACTTCTTCGACGAGAAGTCCGGCGCGCCCAAGCCCACCTGGCTGCGCAACATCTGGCAGAACGATCTCGCCGACGCGCCATTCCCGCCCGCCCTCAAGGCGGAGCTGCTCAAGTGGCGCAGCCACACCGCCGACCCCGGCGAGGCGTTCCGCCGCACGCTCGATGGCATGTCGTACAAGCAGTACCTCGAGAACACGCTCGGCTTCAGCAGCGGCGTCACGGATTACATCGAGCCCGTGGTCGGTCTGATCAACGGCGCCACGCCCGACGCCGTGAGCGGCTTCGCCGCGCAGCAGATCGGGATGCCGGCCACGGGCCGCACGCGCAGCCGCACGGGATCGCTCCCGCAATCATTCCCGGGCGGCAACGGCAGCTACGCGCGCCACTTCGTGAAGTGGCTCATCCCCGCCGCCTTCCCCGGAAACGCCGACTTCCCGACGATCCTCGCCGCGAAGCTCAACTGGGGCGCGCTCGATCACGCGAACCAACCCACGCGCATCCGGCTCGGCAGCACGGTGGTGCGCGTCGAACACGCGAAGGGCACGCGCGACGGTGGCCCCGTAACAGTGTGGTATGCGAAGGGCGGCACGAATCACACGGTCACGGCCAAGCGCGTCGTGATGGCGAGCGGGAGTTGGGTCAACAAGCACATCCTCGCCGACCAACCCGACGAGCTGCGTGCGGCGTACGTGCAGTTCGGCTACACGCCGGCGATGATCGTGAACGTCGCGCTCAACAACTGGCGCTTCCTCGCCAAGCTTGGCGCGCCGGCCGCACGCTGGTTCGGCGACGGCTTCGGATTCTCGGCGAACATCCGGCGCCCATTGCTCGTCCCAGGGCACGAGCCACCGCTGCACCCCGACCAGCCCACGGTGCTCACCTTCTACCTCGGCCTCTACACGCGCGGACTGAGCGCCTACGAACAGGGCGCGCTCGGCCGCAAGAAGTTGTTCGAGACGACGTACGTGCAGTACGAGCGCACTGTGCGCGCGCACATGACACGCCTGTTCGCCGACGCCGGATTCGACGCGCGGCGCGACATCGCGGGCATCATTCTCAACCGGTGGGGGCATGCGCGCATGGTGCAGCCGCCGGGTTGGTACTACGGCACGAATGGCGCGACGCCCGCACGCGAGATCGTCGCGAAGGGGTACGGCTCGGTGACGATCGCGCATTCGGAACTGAACGGGCACATGAACGTCAACGCGGCCATCGCGCAGGGGAAGCGCGCCGGAGAAGGCGCGGCGGCCTCGTAGCCGCCGGGTCGGTCGGTGGGTCGGTCGGTGGGTCGGTCGG
>CAIRBD010000213.1 GCA_903876745.1 uncultured Gemmatimonadota bacterium | reverse complement strand
CGCCCGCCGGCCGTCACCGCCTCGAGTCGCAGTCCGGCGATGGCGGCGCCCGCCAGCGTGCCGTTGAAGCGCAGGTCGGGATGCTCGCGCGTGCCGCGCACCTCGCCGAGCATCGTGAAGGTGCCGCCGAACGGCGTCTCCGACTGCAGCAGTTCCCCGACGTCGGTGAGCGGCACGGAATCGGCGCGCACGTCGAGAGACACCGCCGAGTCGGCGGGCGCGCTCCCGTGGAGCGTGATCCGTCCGCCGCGCACGCCCGCGATGGCGAACGAGTCGAGCCGGAACCCGCCGCGCGCGATATCCACGGTCGCGGCGCGTCGCAGCGACCACGCGTTGGAGAGCGTCTGGAAGGCAAGGCTGTCGAGCCGCACCTGCGTCGTGTCGCCGGCGCGCCGCACCAGCGCCTGCGCCCTGGCGCGCGTGCTGTCGGGCGTGACCGCGGCCGCGGCGACGGTGATCTGCCCGCCCTGCGCGATGTCGGCCCGCGCGGCGACGCGGGAGATCACGAGTCCCGCCGTCCCGAGTGTGTCGAGCCGCAGCGACGCCACGCCGGTCACCGAATCGGGGAGTCCGTCGAGCCGCACCGTGCCGGCCAACGCGCGCGCCGTGGTGGTACCGAGCCGCAGCGTCGCCCCGTCGACGATCCCCTGCAGCGAGAAGCGACCGAGTTCGCCGGCGAGCGTGCCGCTCACGCGCAGCGAACCGGCGAGCGAATCGCCGACGGCGGTCGCCGGGCGCGAACCATCGGCCGTCGTGTCGGCGGCACGGGACGGCACGAGGTACCGACGCAGCCCGCCGAGTGAATCGACGACCGCGGTGAGGCGCAGTTCGCCGCGACGTCCGGAGACGAGCCCCATCGTGCCGCTCGCCGTCAACAGCCCGGCGGTGGATTCGACGCGGAGCGAATCGACGAGCATCGTGCCGCCTTCGAACCGCAGCGCGGCCTGTCCGGCGTAGAGCCGCAGCTCGTCGATCGTCGAGCGGTCGGCGTAGAGCTGCGCGGTGCCGAACAGGTTGGAGAGCGAATCGCCCTCGAGGCGCATCGCGAAGCGGCCGTTGACGCTGGTCGCCGGCAGCGAGGGACGGCCGAGCGCCGCGCGGAAGTCGAACGCGCCGAGCGCGCCACGCAGCGTCGCGCCGACGCCGGGCGACTCGGCGTCGATCTGTCCTTCGACCTGCAGGCGCCCGCCGTCGCCCGTGAGGTCGGCGGCGATGGCGAGGTCGGCGACGGTGCCGCTCGCGCGCAACGGACCGCTGTAGTCGCCGCGCAGCGGGATGCGCGGATACGAGCGCGCGAGCGCCGTGGCGGAGAGTGGCAGCGCCGCCGCGTCCACGGCGAAGGAGAACCGTTCGCCGCCGAAGGTGACGCGCGCCGAGCCCTTGAAGCGACTCGCCTCCGAGGTGTCGCCGTCGACGTGCGTGATGTCGGCATCGCGCAGCCGCAGGTCGGTCCAGAGCGAGTCGAGCGTGGCGACGCCCGAGATGACGCCGGCGAGCCGCGGGAACTCGGGATTGATGAACTGCGCGGTCCGCAGGTCGAAGTCCGCGAGGTCGAGACGCAGGCCGTGGAATTTCGTCGCGCTCACGTCGAGGATGTCGATCTCGCCGCGGGCGCGGCCGCGGACCACCGCACCGGGCACGTTCGCGTCGGCGAAGGCGAGCCGCGCGTCGTCGATGAGGAGGTGGTTCACGGGCCCGCCACGCCCCTGCACCGTGCCCGTGAACGCGCCGCGCCAGGGCTGCGGGAACGGTCCGCCGTTGAGCGTGTCGAACAGCGCGAAATCGACGGGCGCCGCCCGCAGATCGATGTCCTTCACGATCAGCACCGGCGCGCCGACGGCGAACGTCCAGGCGCCGCGCAGCCGCGTGCGCCCCGTCCGCAGATCCATGTTCGTGATGACGTAATCCATCACGTGCAGGTTCTTCTCGCTCAGGATGCGCAGGTCCATCGAGCCGCCGCCGGTGCGCGGCAGCGTGCGATGGATCCAGTGGATGTCCTCGAGTCCGGTCGAGTCACTGTGGATGCGCACGTCCCACCGGATGGGATGGCCGTCGGCCCAGTCGAGCTTGCCCGTGGCGCGCGCCGTGGAGTGCGGCAATTCGAAGTGCGCGAAGTTCAGCCAGATGGAGTCGCCGAGCCAGCGCACGCCGCCGCGCATGTTGCGGAAGGCGAACGGCGGGATGTGCTCCACGATGTCCATGCGGGCGATGTCGAACTGCCGGCCGGTCGTGTCGGGATCGCGGAAGCGGGCCCGCGTGAGCGTGAGGTTCCAGTCGGTCCAGTGCCAGTTCCGCTGGAAGCCCGCCTTCCCCTTCACCGTCACGCGCCGGATCTCGCGCGCCGGGTCGGCGAGGTTCTCGGCGATCGCGCTGTCGCGCTTCACGCCGAAGAGCGTGTCGTCGGGCTCCCACGGCAGTGTGAGCTGGAAGTGCGCGCCGCGGATGCGCACGTTGAGCAGCGAGACGATGGATCCGAACGCGCCGCGCCGCGGGCGCACTGACGGCATGAGGTCGTGCGACGGAGGGAACACCTTGTGGAAGTTCCAGCGGTCGTCGTTCTCGCGACGCATCACCACGAACGGCCGGTCCACCTCCACCGACCGCACGATGAAGCGGCCGTCGAGCAGGTCGCGCGGGTCGTACGTCACGTGGATCGGGCCCGCGTGGATGAACACCGAATCCTCGGGATCGGTGATCTGCAGCGAGTCGATGCGGAGGTCGGTGATGAACGAGCCGGACATGCGGCCGAGATGCAGGCGTCCCTTCATGCCGAGGTTGAGTTCGCGCACGAGCTGCCGGCGGATCCAGTCGCGCCCGCCCTCGCTCTGCGTCGCCGAGACGAGTCCGCCGAGGGAGCCCACGCCGATGAGGATCATCGCGAGCGCGCTGAGGAGGACGACGAGGCGGCGGCGTGCCATGGGCTAGAACGCCTGCCCGATGCTGAAACTCAGATTGGTGCGCGCGAGGAACGTGGTCGGCCGCGGCGGCTGGAACGACGAGGGGCAGCTGCCCGTCGCCTGTTGCGCGACGCCGTTCACGCTCGTGACACGCAGCGTATTCCCCGGGCTCACGCAGAACAACGCGCCACCTGAGGCGAGCGACGTGTCGTAGTACGCGGAACCCGCCGGACGCTGGTACGGGTTGTACGCCCAGTCGAGCCGGATGAATCCGATGAGCGTGCGCACGCGGACGCCGATCCCCGGCGTCCACTGGAGCGCGTTGAATCCGAGCGTCGTACCGCCGCCACGGGTCCACACCTGACCGACGTCGGCGAACGCGGCGAACTGCAGCACGTCGCTCCAGACCGGACTCGGGAAACGCCCCTCGAACATCGCGACCATCAGGGTGTTTCCGCCCGTCGGCACGATGCGCTGGCTCGCCGAATCGCCGCGCGCGCGAAAGTAGACGGTGTCGGCCGGATTCGACGGATCGCCGCCGGCGCGGCCGTTCGCGCGCACCGTGTCGTAGGCCGCGGGGATGTACACCACCGGCCCGAGCTCGTTCTGCCGGAACCCGCGCACCGTCGTCGGACCGCCGGCGAAGAGCCGCTCCTGCGGCGGCACGTAGCCGGCGTCGCCATTGAACGTGAACGACGGCCCGACCACCGCACCCAACCGGATGCGCGCGGCGAACACGACGTCACCGGGGAACGGCCAGTACATCGCGGCGTCGACCAGCAGCTTGCTGAAGCGCACGCGCGGATCCGAACCCGTCCAGCCGCCGGCGGTGCGCAGATCCACGCGGATCACGCTCCCCTTGGCCGGGTTCGCCGGATTGTCGGCGGCATCGTGCGACCACGACACGCTCGCGACCCCGAGCCGCTGGAAGCGGCCGTACGCCTCGCGGTCGGCGTCCACGCACGCGTTGAACACGGCGCACAGGAGCGCGGGCTGCGCCTCCGTGCGGCCGTATTCGATCGAATACCCCACCGCCTGCGAGCCGGCGTCCTGCTGTCGCGAGAGCCCCGCGCTGCCGCCGGCCGGTGCGGTGCGCAGATACGCGTTGTACTCCGATCGCCGTTCGCTGAAGATCGTGAACGAGGGCACGAACGCCCCGAACACGGGCGGTTGCGTGATCGTCGCGCCGAGCGAGTAGTTGAGGTCCTTGCTGTACGCGTCGGCGTTCGCCTGCGGGCACGCCGACTCGAGGCCGGTGAGCGGCGCGCCCACGCCGATCTTCGAGACGCGGGCCCGCACGTCGAGCCGCGCCGCCCCGCCGAGTACGCCGTTCTGCGTGAAGTCGCCCGACGCGCGCACACAGTCGAGCGTGCCGTAGCCGATCCCGAGCCGCGTCGTGCGGCGGAACCCCTCGGTCGCCGAGAGCGCGATGCGCACGGTCGTATCGCCGGGCGTCGCAGTGGAATCCGCGGTCACGCTCACCTGCGCGAACGCCTCCGTCTGGTAGAGGGCGCGCTTGGCGCGTTCGAGCGCGTCCTGCGCATAGAGGTCGCCCGTCCGCAGCCCCGAGGTCCGTCGCACGATCGCGCTGTCCATCGCCGGCGCCGCACCGGCGAACCCGCGCACCTCCGTCGCGATCGATCCCAGCCGCACGCGCGGTCCCGTGACCGCGGTGAAGGCGACCGACGCGCGGCGCGCGGCGCGATGCGTATCGTAGCCGACGAAGACCTCGGCATCGGGATAGCCGCCGTTGCGGAGTCGGCGCGTCAACTCGGCGCGCGTCTCTTCGTTGGCGTACTTGTCGAACGGCCGCGCCACCATCGTCGGCAGTGCGTGCAGCAGCTCCGCACGCTCGGGCACGCCATCGAGGCCCGCGAACGCGAGGGCGTCGACGAGCACCGGCATCCCTTCGCGGATGGAGAAGCGCACGCTCACCGCGCCGCGGTCGGCCGGCGTCACCGCCGTGTCGACCGTGGCGGCGAGAAAGCCGTGGTTGCGGTAGAACACGAGCAGGCGCAGCACGTCGAGCGGCAGTTTCTGTCGGTCGACGCAGCGCCGCTCGCCAAGGACGCCGAACGTGCGACGCGCCCACGAGCTCGGCGTCGTCGTGATGCCGTTGCCCAGCACGCTGCTCGAGAAGGCCGCGTTCCCCTCGAAGACGAGACGGGCGACCTCCTGGCCGCCCGCCGCACAACTCACCGCCTGCGCGTCGAGGCGTGCGCCGCCGGCGAGCCCCGCGACGGCGCCCGCCGCCACGAGCAGTCCGCGCGCGAGGCGGCGCGGCGCACCCATCAGTCGTCCTTTTGCCCGAACACCGCGAGATTCGACGAGTGCCCGGGATTCACCTTCTTCTCGGGATGCACCCAGTGGAACGCCTGATTCACCGCCGTGCTCGCCTCGGCGAACCCCGTGGCGATCAACTTGAGCTTCCCCGGATACGTCGTGATGTCGCCCGCGGCGAAGATCCCCGCGCGCCCCGTCTCCATCTGCGAGTTCACGACGATCTCGTCCTTCTCGAACGTCATCCCCCAGTCGGCCAGCGGACCGATGTCGCTCACGAACCCGAGCATCGGCAGCACGACGTCGGCGCGGATGCGCGTCACGATCTTCGTCTTGATGTCCCGGAGTTCGATGGCGACGATGCGATCGTGCTCGGCTACGATCTCGTGCAACTCGTGGAAGGTATGG
>CAIRBD010000212.1 GCA_903876745.1 uncultured Gemmatimonadota bacterium | reverse complement strand
GATTGGGGCTTCAACGAACTCTCGGCGGTGTTCCTCGTCGTCGGGTTCGCCATCGGGCTCATCTCGGGAATGCGACTCTCCGAGACCGCCACCGCCTACCTCAAAGGGATGGAAGGGCTGCTCGCCGCATCGCTGTTCATCGGCGTGGCGCGCGCCATCAGCGTGGTGCTCACCGACGGGCACGTCATCGACACCATCGTGTATGGTCTCGCCACGCCGCTCACGCACGCGCCGGGACGCACCGCCGCGTTGCTCATGATCCCCGCGCACGCGCTCATGCACATCCCCGTGTCGTCGATGAGCGGACAGGCCGTGCTCACGATGCCCATCATGGCGCCGCTCGCCGACCTGCTCGGCATGCGGCGCGACGCGGCCGTGATCGCGTATCAGACAGGCGCCGGCCTCATGGACATCCTCACGCCGACGAGCGGCGCCGTGATGGCGATCGTGCTCGGCGCCCGCGTGTCGTTCGGCCGCTGGCTGAAGTTCGCGATCCCCGGGGTGCTGCTCGTGGCCATCGTCGGTGTGATCGGCGTGGTGTTGGCCGCGTGAGCGATCCCCGCGAGGGCACGCCGCGCCGCGTCGTCATCATCGGCGCAGGCGCCGCCGGCACCATGGCCGCCATCTTCGCCGCTGCCGCGGGTACCGAGACGATCCTCCTCGAGCGCACCAAGGACGGCGGACGCAAGATCCTCATCAGCGGCGGCGGCCGCTGCAACGTGCTGCCGATGGTGATGGACGAATCGCGATACATCACCGATTCGTCACCCAACACGATGCGTCGCATGCTCCGCGCCTGGCCGCTCGCCGAGCAGCGGGCGTTCTTCGAGCAGGATGTGAACATCCCGCTCGTGGACGAGCCGGAAGCGTCCAAGACGTTCCCCGCCTCGCACAAGGCGCGTGACGTGCGCGACGGCCTGCTCTCCCTCGCCGCGATCAATGGCGCGCAGCTGCGGATGGATGCCCGCGTGCGCGACGTGTCGCCGGAGGGCGCACAGTGGCGCGTCGCGCTCGATGACGCACCGCCCATTATCGCCGACGCGGTGATCATCGCCTGCGGGGGCCTGTCCGTTCCGAACACGGGGAGCGACGGCACCGGACTCGACATCGCGCGCGCGCTCGGCCACGAGATGCACGCCACCTACCCGGCGCTCACGCCGCTCCTCGGTGACTCGGCGGCGTTCGCGAGTCTCTCCGGCGTATCGCTGCGCGTCACGCTCACCGCTCGCGCCGGCGATCGCACGGCCACCGCCACGGGGGGCTTTCTCTTCACGCATCACGGCTACAGCGGGCCCTCTGTGCTCGACGTGAGCCACGTGATGGCGCGCACAAGCGCGCCGGGTGAGAGCGCCGGCCGCGTGCGCGTGCAGTGGACGGCGCTCGGCGATGCCCAGTGGGACGCCGCGCTGAAACCCAACGGCACGCGCACCGTCGCGAGCGTGCTGCGCGCCGAGATGCCCGACCGTCTCGCGACGGTGCTGGCGAACATCGCCAAAGTGGATCCCGCCCGCGTCCTCGCCGAGCTGCGGCGCGACGAGCGGCTGCGCCTCATCGAGACGCTCGTGCGCGGCGAGCTCCCGTGCACCGGCGACGAGGGCTACAAGAAGGCCGAGGTCACCGGCGGCGGCGTGAGTCTTGGTGAGGTGGATCCGCGCACGATGCAGAGCCGGCGCCATCCCGGACTCTACATGTGCGGTGAGATGCTCGACGCGTTCGGCCCGATCGGCGGCTTCAACTTCTTTTGGGCGTGGAGCACGGGGCGCGCCGCGGGACAGGCCTCGGCGCGGGCGTGACGCACCGGAACGATCCGCCGCGCTCGCGCGATTAACGCTCGGGCGGTTTCGCACGTCCAAGCTCAGAACAGCGCGGTCCGCCTCCGGCCCCCCGGCCCCCTGAGGAGCGACCGCCGCCGGAATACCTCGACACACATTGGAGTGCGCGCATGCGGCAACTCACCCAACGGCTGTTCCCCTCGCTCGTGCTCGCCATCGTCACGGCGTGCGCCAGCAAGGGTGTCACCGATTCCACGAACACGAACGCGACGACCTCGGCCACGTCCACCGCGGCAGTGGGCTGCACCTACAGCTACAACGCGTTCAACAACAGCCCCAAAGTCAACGCCAACAGCGTCGCGACGTGGACGTGCAGTTCCACCATCCGAGCGCTCGCCGGCAACGGCATCCCCGATCATCCGGTGACCGGCGGCAACTTCGCGACGCCCGTGGGCGTGCAGAACATCAACGTGAACTTCCCGCGCACCCCGACGAACACCGGCGGCATCACGGGCGGGCAGTTGAATCCCGGCTACGCGCTCAACAGCGTGAAATTCGACCCCGGCACGGCCGGCAGCTGCGCCTCCACGGCGACGTCGACGCTCAACGGCGGCGGCTGCGTCGCCATCAACGGCACCGACCCGTGGAAGCTCGAGGCCATCGGCGGCGCCTTCGCGTTCGGCACGGACGAGAACAACGCCCACGTGCAGCCCAACGGGCAGTATCACTATCACGGCATGCCCGTGGGTCTCGTCACCAAGCAGAACAAGGGCACGGCGATGACGCTCGTGGGGTTCGCCGTGGATGGCTTTCCGATCTACGCGCGCTACGGATACTCCAGCGCGAACGACGCCACGTCGGCCACCAAGGTGATGAAAGGGAGCTACGCGTTCAAAGCCACGCCCGACGCCGGCCGCCCCTCGGTGGCCGTCTTCCCGATGGGCACCTTCACGCAGGACTACGTGTACACGGCGGGCTCCGGCGATCTTGACGAGTGCAACGGCCGCACCGGCGTCACGCCCGAGTTCCCGAACGGCACCTACCACTACTACATCACCGACACCTACCCGTACATCCAGCGCTGCGTGAAGGGCAAACTCGGATGACGCGCCGGCTCACGCGCCCGCTCTCTGTGGCGCTCGCCGCGGTGATGCTCGCTGCGTCGCCGGCGTGGGCGCACCTGATGCCGGCACAGCAGGGCACGCTCAACGTGCTCGGCAATGCGGTGTTCGCCGCGTTGTCGCTGCCGGTCTCGGTGTTCGCGGGCGCGGATGATGACGGCGACGGCCGGCTGTCGGCCGCGGAACTGCGCGCCCACGAGGCGATGCTCCGCACCGAGATCGCGCGCCACGTGCACATCACTGACGGCGACGCCGCGGGCAGCCTCGACCTCGTGATGCCGATGGCGGAGCCCGACGAGCGTGACTCGACGTCGGCGACGGGAAGCACGCACGTGCTCGTGCTCCTGAAGGTCACGTTCCGCGCACCGCCAACGTCGCTCCGCATCGCCACCGACGCGTTCGGTCCGCTCGCCGGAGAGCGGCAGCTCACCATCAAGGCCACGCGCGACGGCGCCGCCGAAGTCGCCATCCTCAGCCCGGTCCGCGGCGAGCATCGGTTCTTCCGCGCGCCGGCCGCGATCCTCGACGAGTACGTCGCCGTGGGCGTGGAGCATATCCTGTTCGGCGCCGACCACCTGCTCTTCCTGCTCACCATCGTCGTGGCCGCGGCGGGATGGCGCTACTGGCTCGGTGTCGTCACGAGCTTCACCGTGGCGCACAGCATCACGCTCACGCTCTCATTGCTCGGCACGGTGCGCGCGCCGGCCGGTTTGGTTGAACCGATGATCGCGGCGAGCATCGTGTTGATGGCGGTGCTGAATCTGCGCGGCGGGCCTGTCGTTCCGCGGCATCGCATGGCCATCGTCTTCGCCTGCGGACTGCTGCATGGACTCGGCTTCGCGTCCGCCATCTCGGCGATGGGACTCGACGGCGCCAACCGCCTGGCCAGCGTGGTGGGCTTCAACGTGGGCATCGAACTCGGGCAGGGCGCGTTCCTGCTCGCGATGCTGGCGTGTGTGAGTGCGGTGCGAGCGCTGCGCGCGGCGGCGGT
>CAIRBD010000211.1 GCA_903876745.1 uncultured Gemmatimonadota bacterium | reverse complement strand
CTTCGGCGCACGTTGCGGTACGCTGCGGCCGCCCGGAGCTAGAATCAATCCATGGCGCTCGCGCCCTGCCTCCTCCTCTCCATGCCGCAGTTGCAGGATCCGCACTTCGCGAAGTCGGTGATTCTCGTCTGCGATCACTCCGACGAAGGCGCGTTCGGTCTTGTCGTCAATCATCCCGCCGAGCTGTTGGCCGCCGAAGCCGTGCAGATGCAGCCGGAGCTGGATGCGCCGAATGACATGCCGCTCCTGATCGGCGGTCCGGTGGAACCGCAGCGCGGCTGGATCCTCACGAGTCGCGCGCCCGAAGTGCCCGGCGTGGAGGGGGAACAGCGAACCGACGGCATCTTGTCGAAGGAGATTGGCGCGGGGCTGCATCTGTCGGCATCGCCGCTGCTGCTGCGTCGCGTGATTCAAGCGCACCCGATTCCGCGCCGCACGGTTGTGCTGGCCGGTTACGCGGGATGGGGCCCCGGCCAGCTTGACGAAGAGCTGTCGCAGTCGGCGTGGTTGATCGCGCCGGTCGAACTCGATTTGATTTTTGAGATCCCCTCAGCGGTCTGCTGGGAGATGGCGATGAAGCGGTTGGGGGTCGATCCCCACTTCCTGCAAGCAGGAAGTGGGGTCCATTGAGTCCAGGGTTCAGAGTCCTGGGTCCAGAGTCCTAGATCACTTGATCACTGGTTCGAGTCCCAAGCGCTTCACTTCGGCGTTGAACGCGATGAAGTCCTTCGAGAAGACTTCGGCCAGATTGTCGGTTTGCACCTTCAGCTTTGCGCTCAAGTCGATGAAGATTTTCGGCGCTTCGGTCGTGGGTTTGCCGTCGCCATTGCCCACCATTGACAACAATCCCGCCAGCCAATTGTTGATCTTGATCGGGTAGTTGAGCGGATCCTGACCGCTCTGGTTCTTCACCTGGTAGATCTCGCCTTCCACCTGACTCAGATTCGCCACGAGCTGATCGGCGGCCCCCTTCAGCTTGGCGTCGCCGTTGGCCTTGGCCACACGATCCGCCACGTCTGACTTGATCTTGCGGATCTGAATGACGGCGTTGTTGGCCTCACTCGTCTTGTCGCGCACCTGGATCAGGAAGTTGAATTGCTCGATCAGTTCCGCATCCGTCGCCGAGTAGAGCGGGTTGCGCTCCACGACGAGCGGCTGCGACAGTGTCTTGCCGTCCACGGTCAGCTTCACCGTGTACGTTCCGGGAGGCGCCATCGGGCCGGTCACGTTGCCGCCCCACAGGATCATGCCCGGGAACGACGTCGCATCCGGATAACGGAGGTTCCACGTCGCGCTGTTCATGCCCACGCTTGTCGAGAGCGGCATCGCGGCACCGCCGCCGCCACGTCCACCGCGTCCGCCGCCGGCGTTCGGCTCAACGGCCGGAGCCGGCGGTGTCGCCGTGCCGCCGGTGAGCTTGCGAATGACCGTACCCTTCGCGTCGACGAACTCGAGCGTGATCGACGTCGCCGGCTTGCGCAGGATGTACTGCACGGTCGCCTGACTGTAGGAACGGATCGCGTTGTTCGGCTTGAACAACACCGCATCGCCGCTCATCGTCGGCGTGCCGGCCTGGCGCAGCGGACCGATGTTGTCGAGGATGTAGAAGCCGCGACCGTGTCCGGCGATCGCGAGGTCATTGCGTTCCACAATGAGATCGGCCACCGGCATGTCGGGAAGATTGAGCGAGAGCGACTGCCAGTGATCGCCGTCATCGAACGAGACCGAG
>CAIRBD010000210.1 GCA_903876745.1 uncultured Gemmatimonadota bacterium | reverse complement strand
GGCGTAGTGCAGCCCCGACCCGCCCGCGGTCGGCGCTGCGGCGGCTTTGCGCACCGTCGTGCCCGCACGCTTCTTCTTCACGGCGGGGCGCCCGGCCGTCGATACCGCCGGCGCGCGCAGTTCGGCGAACGGCGCGGGCGCGGCCTGGGCCGCGACCGGAAGGAGCACTGCGACGACGAGGGGAAGAAGCACGAGCCTCACACCTTGAAGATGATGTTCTTGCGCCAGAGCGCCCACAGGATGGCGTACCAGAACAAGACAAAAGTAATCGCGAACGCCAGCGAGGCGTTCTGCGGCTCGAGCCACGAGTGGAACAGCTTCTCATAGACCACGGCCTGCACGGCGGTGGGCTTACCCTCGATATCGACCTTCCAGAGGGAATAGATGAGCCGCGCCATCGCTCCCGAGCCAACGAACGCGATGATCGGGTTCACCCCATATATGACGAACGGACGGGTCCACCGCGTCACACGCCGGACATCGATGATCCAGCTTATGGTTGCGATGGCCACGCAGGCCATCCCCGCTGTGAACACGACATAGGAGCTGGTCCAGAGGCTCTTGTTGATGGGAAAGGACCAATGCCACATCAAACCGACCATCATCGCGAGCGCGCCGGCCGCGAACAGCCCGTTCAGCCGTTCTTCGAGCGGCCGGTCGCTGCCGATCCACCGCCCCGTGAACACGCCCAGCATCGCCGTCCCGATCGCGGGGATCGTCGAGAACGGCCCTTCGGGGTCCCATGTCTTGCTGCTCACCCACAGGTGTCCGCCCAGCAGGGTCCGGTCGAGCCATGCCGCCAGCGTACGCGAGGGTGCATCGAGCAGATTGGCTCCGATCCCGCCGTCGGCGCCGGGGACGGGCAGCAGCGTCATCGCGAACCAGTAGCCGTACAGCAGCGCCACGAGCACGAGCACCTGCTGCTTGAGCGTGCCGCGCATGGTGATCAGGGCGGAGCAGGCGTACGCCACGCCGATGCGCTGCAGGACGCCGGGGATCCGGATGTGCACCCACCGGTCGAGCTGATAGAACGGGAACACCGACAGCAGCAGCCCGAACAGCACGATCGTGGCGCCGCGCCGCAGGATCTGGCGGCGGATGTCGGCGTCCGTGGCGCCCTGTGCACGCCGCGAGGTAAGCGACAGGTGTGTGGTGATGCCCGCGATGAACAGGAAGAACGGGAAGATCAGGTCGGTGGGGGTCCATCCGTTCCACGTCGCGTGTTCGAGCGGCGGGTAGATGGCGCCCCACGTCCCGGGATTGTTCACCAGCAGCATCCCCGCCACGGTGGCCCCGCGAAACACATCCAGTGCGGCGAGCCGCTCCCGGCGCGCGCCGGTCACGACGGGATGCGGTCGGGGGTATCGCACCAGCGCTTGAGCGCCTGGCGCAGGGCATCGGGGGTGAACGGCTTCGCGAGGTGATCGTTCATGCCGGCCTCGAGGGAACGGGTGCGGTCGGCCGGCATGGCGTTCGCGGTGAGGGCGATGATCGGCGTCGCGGCGTTCAGCCCTTCCCCGCCGCGAATGGCCGCCGTCGCGCCGAACCCGTCCATGACCGGCATCTGGAGGTCCATGAAGATGGCATCATACTGTCGCGAGCGGGCCTTGGCCACCGCCTCGCTGCCGTCCCGCGCGAGGTCCACCACGTGTCCCATCGACTTCAGCATGGCCGACGCCACGGCGAGGTTCACGGGATTGTCGTCGACGACGAGCAATCGCCGAACGCCGGCGGCGTGCAGGATATCGGCGTCGGAAGCGAGTCCCGGCGGCGCGCCGGGGAACGGGGCCGTGAGCGGCCGCGCGGTGCGCACGCGCGGACCGCTCGTCTCCTCCCTCGGGGCCGCGGCGTCGTCGATGGCCGGCAGCTGCATATCGAAGAAGAACGTCGATCCCATGCCGGGCGTGCTGTGCAGCCCGAGCGTGCCGCCCATCAGCTCGACAAGGTTGCGGCTGATCGCGAGGCCGAGCCCCGTGCCGCCGTAGCGGCGCGTGGTCGAGGCGTCGGCTTGCACGAACTTCTGGAAGAGCCGGTGCTGGGTCGGCTCGTCGATGCCGATGCCGGTGTCGCGCACTTCCACGTGCAGCAGCACCGACGTCTCGGTACGCGACGCCGCCGACGTCGCGATCGTCACCGTGCCGCGCTCGGTGAACTTGACCGCGTTGCCGGTGAGGTTCAGCAGGACCTGCCGCAGCCGCCCGCCGTCGCCGTACAGCCAGGTCGGCACGTCTGGGGCGACGTCGACCTTCAGCGTCAGCTTCTTGTCGTTCGCGCGGCTCGCCAGCAGCGCCACGACGTCGTCGGTCATCTTGCGGAAGCGGAAGGGCGCCGGCGCGAGTTCGAGCTTGCCCGCCTCGATCTTCGAGAAGTCGAGGATGTCGTTGATGATCACGAGCAGCGAATCGGCCGAGTGCTTCGCGAGACCGAGCAGCCGGCGCTGTTCCGCGTCGAGCGGTGTGTCGAGCGCGAGCGTGATCGTGCCGAGGATGCCGTTCATCGGCGTGCGGATCTCGTGGCTCATCGTCGCGAGGAACTCGCTCTTCAGCTGATTCGTCGCCTCGGCCTGCGCTTTGGCCACCTCGAGCTCGCGCAGCGCCTCCTGCACCTGCGCCGTGCGCTGCTCCACGCGCTCCTCGAGCGTGGCGTTGGACCCGGCGAGCGCGTCGCGTGCCGACTGCAGGCTGTCGACCATCACGTTGAACGCCTGTGCCAGCTGGGCGAGGTCCTCGTCCGCCGTGACCTCGGCGCGCTCGGCCACGTTGCCGCCGGCGATACGGCCCGCCGTCGCGGCGAGTTCGCCGAGCGAGCGCGTGACGAAGTTGCCGATGGCGAACGCCGCTGCGACGCCGCCAAAGAGCATGATCGTCGCGAGGATGAGCGCGAGCCGCCACTGCAGGTCCACTTCCGCCTGCACGTCGTCGAGCCGGAGTCCGAGCTGCACCGTGCCGATGCGCCGCTGCTGCAGGATCACGGGCGCCCACGAGGCGAGCCACCGCGCCCCGGCGTGTTCGAGGGGGATGGTCGCCGAATCAGCGCCGATGGCCGGATTCACGATGCGGGCGCGCGTTGCCCCGTGGGCGTCGACGACGATGACGAACGCGAAATCACCGTTCCCCACCGCACCGCGCAGCGCACCGGCGACGGCGGCCGAGTCGTTGGCCTGCACGCCTGCGGCCACCGCGTAGGCGCTCATCTCGGCGATGCTGCGCGCCTTCGCGCGCAGGGCGCGCATGGCCTGGTTCTCGACGCGCTGCGGCATGACGAGCGTCACGCCGAGCGCGCCCACGAGGGCGAGCAGCGCGATCGCGAACACGATCTTGGCCCGCAGCCCCCAGCGCAGCCCGAACGTCGTCACCGTGTGCCCTCCGCCTGTGCGCCCGACCGGTCGTCGGCGCCGGTGGCCGACCACTTGAAGAACACGACCGAGGCCACGAGCACGAAGAAGAGGCCGCCCGGCACCCACATGATGAGACCGCCCAGCTGCTGGTCGGCGAGCGGCGTCAGCCCCCAGACGCGCGGCGCCGCGCTGTACGCCGGGTACAGCACGTGGTCGGCCATCGTCACGTACACGGCGACGAGCGACATCGGGATGGTCATCAGGAAGCAGTAGAGCATCTGCCCCGGGTACGGCAGCCGCGGCAGTTCCGGGAGCGGACTCAGCAGCGGCCACCACATGATGGTCGACGTGACGAGGAAGAGCAGGTGCTGCGCGATGTGCACCGGATGGTACGCCATCGCCATGTTGTACATCGGCGGCAGGTGCCACACCGCGACGGTGACGTTGAAGATGAGGAACGCCGGCCGCGCGCCGGTGACGCGGTCGGCGAAGGCGCGCACCCACGGCGCGTCGAGCGCGGGACGCATCATCCAGCCGGGCACGCCGGCGAGGAGGAGCGGCGGCACGATCAGCGCGAGAATGAGGTGCTGCACCATGTGGGCGCTGAACAGGTAGTAGTCGCTCAGGTCGTGCAGCGGGCCGTTGAGCGTCAGGAACATCACCAGCAGGCCGGCGGTGAACGACGCCCGCCGCAGCGGCGAGGGCCCGGCGACCTCCTCCGCGGACGCGGCGCCGGCACGGTGCGCGCGGATCCGCCATTCGTACACCGACTGCAGGGCGGCGAGTCCCACGGCGGTGCTCCAGTGCACGCTGAACTCCTGCCACCCGAAACGGGCGGAAGGATGCAGGAGGGCGTAGGAGGGGAGGAGTCCGGTCACCATGGGAATCTAAGCGAAACGCGGGCGTCGCCCCGGGGGGACGACGCCCGCGTGGGCCCAGGTCGGACGGTCCGTCAGACCTTGAGCTTGGAGAACAGGAACAGCAGCGCCGTGAGCGTGCACATCGCGATCAGCAGCGGGCCCGTGAAGAGCGCGCCCACGGCGCTGCCCGCGGTGAAAAGGCTCATGAAGCGGCCGCTCTCCGCCAGGCCGGCACCCAATTCCCGCAGGCGCAGGGGCACCG
>CAIRBD010000209.1 GCA_903876745.1 uncultured Gemmatimonadota bacterium | reverse complement strand
GGCGAGCGTGAGGCCGGCACCCAGTGCGCCGACCCGCGCGCCGGCGGACCGTGTGCTCACCGCCGCCGCCGGTGCCGCAGCCGCGTCTCCCTCGTATGGAAGAAACGCAGCAGCGGCTCGGTGTAGCCGCTCTCGGTGGGGACGATCACTTCATCCACGGCCAGCCGTCGGAGCAACTGCTGCCGTGTGGCGCGTTCGGCGGCGAGTTTCACGGCGTAGCGCTCGCGCACGGACCGGTCGCTCGTGTCGATCTCGAGGTACTTCCCCGTCTCCGCGTCCACGAGTCGCGCCACGCCCACGTCGGGGAGATCGCGCTCGCCGGGTTCGTCGAGCACCACGGCCACGAGATCGTGCCGCTGCGAGAGCCGCTTGAGGTGCCGCTCGATGGGCGGCGTGACGAAATCCGAGATGACGAAGACGATGGCGCGGTGCGTAAGCACGCGCGCCGCCCAGTCGAGCGCGAGGCCGAGGTCGGTGCCGCGCGCCGTGGACGGCCAGGCGAGCACGTCGCGCACGAGCCGCAGCGCGTGCCGGCGGCCCTTGCGCGGCGGCACCACGTGTTCGATGCGGTCGGAACAGAGCACGAGCCCCACGCGGTCGTTGTTGCGCGTGGCCGTGAGCGCGAGCACGGCCGCGAGTTCGGCAGCGAGTGACTGTTTGTCGCGCGCGCCGGTACCGAAGCGGCTCGACCCCGAGCAGTCCACGACGAGCAGCACCGTGAGTTCGCGCTCCTCCACGTACCGCTTCACGAAGAGGCGGTGCATGCGGGCGCTCACGTTCCAGTCGATGGTGCGCACTTCGTCGCCCGCCTGGTACTCGCGCACCTCGGCGAACTCCATCCCCTGCCCCTTGAACACCGAGTGGTATTCGCCCACGAAGCGCGCGTTCACGAGCCCGCGCGTGCGGAGCTCGATGCGCTTGACCTGTCGGAGGATCTCGGGGGCGATCGCGCTCACAGCGCGGTCACGGCGCGGGGACGGCGTCGAGCACGCGCGCGACGACCTGATCGCTCGTCACGCTCTCCGCCTCCGCCTCGTAGGTGAGAAGGACGCGGTGCCGCAGCACGTCGGGCGCCATCGCCTTGACGTCATCGGGGCTCACGAACTCGCGCCCGCGCAGATAGGCATGCGCGCGCGCCGCCTGCGCGAGCGCGATCGTGGCGCGCGGACTCGCCCCGTACTCGATGAGCGACACGAGGTCGTTGAGTCCGGCGCCCGCCGGGTCGCGCGTCGCCACGACGAGGTCCACGATGTAGTCGACGATGCGTTCGTCGAGGAACAGGTGGGCGACGTGCCGGCGCGCCGCCATCAACTCGGCGGGAGTGGCCACGGGCTCGACGGTGATCGCGTCCCCGCCGGCCATGCGCCGCATGATCTCCTTCTCCTCGTCGCGCGTGGGATATCCGACGCGCAGTTTGAGCATGAAGCGGTCCACCTGCGCTTCGGGGAGCGGATACGTCCCCTCCTGCTCGATCGGGTTCTGCGTGGCAAGCACGAGGAACGGCTCCTCGAGCACGAACGTCGTGCCGCCGATCGTCACCTGATGCTCCTGCATCGCCTCGAGCAGCGCCGCCTGCACCTTGGCGGGGGCGCGGTTGATCTCGTCGGCGAGGACGATGTTCGCGAAGATCGGCCCCTGCTTCACCGAGAACCGGCCCGTGGACTGATCGTACACCTGCGTGCCGACGACGTCGGCGGGGAGCAGGTCGGGGGTGAACTGGATGCGGCTGAACGTCGTGCTCACCGACTCGGCGAGCGTGCGCACGGTGAGCGTCTTGGCGAGGCCGGGGACGCCCTCGAGCAGCACATGGCCGCCCGTGAGCAGCGAGACGAGCAGGCGCTCGACCATCGCCTCCTGGCCGACGACGCGGCGCGCCACCTGCGCGAGCACTTGCTGGATCATGGTGTGGTCAACCAGCCCATGCGACTTCTGCGTCACAAGATCACCCTGTTTGAAGGAAGCGCCCTCAGCTACGCCACCGATGCGCGCGCGAGTGCCTCGATGAGTTTGCGTTCGCGCGACGTGAGCGGCCGGCTG
>CAIRBD010000208.1 GCA_903876745.1 uncultured Gemmatimonadota bacterium | reverse complement strand
TCCCGGGCAGCGACTGGTACGACCACTACACCGCCACCGGGGGGTGGGACGGGATGTTGCTGGTGTCGTTTTCCAGCCCCGGCTACAAGCAGTACGAGGGCAAGCGCCTCGCCGGGATCGCCACGGCGATGAAGAAGGACTGGGCCGACGTGGTGATCGACCTGAACATCGCCGAGAAGGGGGCGCTGGGCGAGATCCTCTTCCTGATGAGCGAGGACAACGTCCGGAACCAGCTCAAGCAGCCGTGGATGAAGTTCGGCACCGATGCGGGGAGCGACGATCCGGCGACGGCGCAGGGAATGACGCATCCGCGCACGTACGGCAACTTCACGCGCCTCCTCGCCAAGTACGTCCGCGACGAACATGTGGTGACGCTCGAGGACGCGGTGCGCAAGGCGAGCTCGGCGACGGCGACGCGGCTGCAGCTGCACGATCGCGGCGTGCTCAAGGAAGGGTTGAAGGCCGACATCATCATCTTCGACCCGGCCGCGGTGCGCGATCTCGCGACGTTCGAGAAGCCGCACCAACTCTCGGTGGGGATGCAGTACGTGCTGGTGAACGGCGTGGAAGTGATCCGCGACGGTGTGCATACAGGGGCGAAGCCCGGGCAGGTGGTGCGGGGCGCGGGGTGGACCGGGTGGGTGTCGCCGAAGTGATGAACGTGGGAGTGACGTCTGCGTGGTCGGAGCGCACATGACGGCAACGTCACGGGCCGGTACGGGCACATCAGCGCCGGTCGTATACACCGAACTGCGCGACCTCATCGTGAGCGGCCGCCTGGCTCCCGGCGCGCGCCTAGTGGAACAGGAGCTCGCGCGGCACTTCGGCGTGAGCCGCACACCGCTGCGCGAGTCGCTGCGCCGTCTCGAGCAGGAAGGGTACGTGCTGCGGCCGGCGGGGGCGCAGCAGGCCCGACTCATCGTGTCACCGATGACGCGCGAGGATGCGCGCGAGCTGTTCCATCTGGTGGGCGCGCTCGAAGGGCTCTCGGCGCGCGAGGCGGCGGCGCTCGCCGACGAGCCGCGTCACGCGCTTGCCGCCGAACTGCGCAAGACGAACGAACGCCTCGCCGAAGAATCGCGTTCGCGGCGCCCCGACCACAACACGCTGTACGAACTGGACGAGCAATTCCACAAACACTACGTGCTGGCGGCGGCCGGCCCGCGACTGCGTGCGATGCACGACGCCGTGAAGCCGCAGGCGGAGCGCTACGAGCGATTGTATGTGAGCCTGCTCGCCGACGAACTCGGGACCTCGGTGAAGGAGCACGACCGCATCTGGAAGTCCATCCGCGACGGCAAGGGTGGTGACGCGCAACGCGCGACGCAGGCGAACTGGCGCAACGCGGCTGATCGGCTGGCCGCCGTGATCGCGAAATCGGGTGAACGCGGAGCGTGGGCGTGACGGAATGCCTCCTCGCGTGCGGTGCCGATCGCGCCCTGCAAGAGTGGTTGCAGTCGCCGGCACTGCAGCAGAGCGCGCGACTGCAGGGGCTGGCCGGGTTCTTCAACTGGTGGGGCGGCGACGGTGTGATCGCATTGGGTGTGTTGCTGTGGCTACTGCCGCGCCTCCTGCGTCACCGCCAGTTGGCCGTGGTCGGTGTGCGCGGGCTCGAAGGACTCGCCGTCGCCAGCGCGATCAGCGCCATCGTGAAGGGATTCGCGGGGCGCGCACGGCCGTTCGTCACGCCGGGCGAGCCGTGGCACTTTTCCCTGCTGCACGGGTGGACGGACGCGCACTACTTCTCGATGCCGTCGGGGCACACGACGGCGACGTTCGCCTTCGCGGTGGCGTCCACGATGGCGATCCGCGGATGGAACCGGGGGGGGCGCGCGCTGTGGGGCGCGGAGATGATATGCTCCGCGATCGCAGTCGCGTGGGCGCGTGCGTACACGGACCAGCATTGGTTCACCGACGTGCTGGCGGGTGCGACCATCGGTATCGTGACCGGGTGGCTGATCGGACGTTGGCACCTACGGCGCGGTGACACCGCGTTCGACCGCGTGCTGGCCGGCGCTGAGCCGGCGAAGTGATCCTCATTCAATCGCGGCGTGCGCACGTCGTAGGGGAGTTGGCGTGGTGAGATTCGCCGGAGTGGCGCGCGTGATGGCGATGGTCGCGCTCTTTGCGCACGTCGCGCGGGCGCAGTGCCTGTTGCCGCCCGCCACGGAACCGCCGGTCACGGCGCGCGAGGCGACCATCTTTGCCGTGGGGATCGCCGCGGCCGCGGCGCTGCTCACGAGCGATGTGCGCATCGCGCACTGGACGCAGGATCCCGCGCACCGCAGCAACGCGATGGGGAGCGTGATGACCGGCGCCCGGCTGTTCGGCGATCCGGGATCGATCGTGCTCGGCGCGGGGCTCTGGGCGGGCGGCCAACTCGCCGGCAACGCGGACGTGTCCACCGACGGCGTGCGCGCGCTCGAAGCCGTGGCGGCGAGCAGCGCGGTGACCTTTCTCGTGAAAGGACTCGTCGGGCGCGCGCGGCCGTACGCGAGCCAGGAGAACTCGGCGAACACGTCGTTCGGCCGCGGTTTCTCGGGCAACTCCGATTATCAGTCGTTCCCTTCGGGGCACACGACGGCGGCGTTCGCGTTCGCGTCGTCGGTGACGGCGCGCGTGGCGCAGCGCGACGCGGCACGCGCGCGCTGGCTCGGGCCGCTGCTGTACGGTGCCGCTGCGCTCACCGGCTATTCGCGCATGTACGACAACAAGCACTGGGCGAGCGACGTGCTCGCCGGCGCGGCCATCGGCACCGTGAGCGGGTTGCTCGTGGTGCGGCACCTGGAACATTCTCCGTGGCCGTAGGGATCTTCGTCGTCGCCGAGCTCGACGGGGCGATCGGGGAACGCATCCACGCGCTGCAGCAGCGGTTCGACCCCAAGCTCGCCGCGGAGCTGCCGCCGCACGTGACCGTGTTCGGGTCGTCCGGGGCCGGCGCGATCGCGCCGGACACGACCATCACCGAGCTCCGTGCCGCCATCGAGCCGGTGGCCCAACGCACGCCGCCGTTGACGCTGCGGTTCGGCGCTCCGATGCGGTTCTTGCAGCGCGAGATCGTGTCACTGCCGCTCGATCCGCACGGTCCGCTGCGCGCGCTGCACGAGGCGCTCAAGGCGAGCGGACTGCGATACGCGCCGGCGCGGTATCCGTTCACGCCGCACTGCACGCTGAACTTCTACGCGACGATCACGCCGGAGTCCCTGCGCGTGATGCTCGCCGTGCGGGAGAGCGAACCGTGGACGCTGCGGGTGCTGCGTGTGTACCACTCCCGCGATCCGCAGCCGCCGCGGCACCTGTTCGACGCGCCGCTGCTGGGGTAGCGCGCGGCGAATCTCGCGCGGGTGGGCGGACGCGACGCGGCGTGATGTCACGTGGCGAGCCGCGCGGACGCGACCCGCCCGCGATCACATGGCTTTCTTGATGGCCGCGTCGAGGTCCTGTTTTCCGCCCACACCGCCGTAGACGACCTTTCCTGTCTTGTCGAGCACCACCACGTAGCTCGTTGCCGGCACGTCGAACGCCTCGACCGCCTTGCCGGCGCGATCGTAGAATTGTGCGCCGGCAAGTTTGTGGCGGTCCACGTAGCGGCGCACCAACTCGGCCGACTGGTTCACGCCCACGGCGACGCTCACAAAGGTGGCACGTCCCGTGTACTTCTTCTGCGCGGCGACCCACGCCGGCTCAAGCTCCTTGCAGTTCTCGCACCAGGTGGCCCAGAACTCGATCACCGTCACGCCTTTGCCGACGTACGGCGCGAGACTGGCCGGCTTGCCGTCGAGCGTCTCGACCGCTGGCGCCGGTGCCTTGGCGCCGAGGGCGAGTCCCGATTCCTGTGCGGCGAGCGGGCGGGTGAGCATCGTGACGGTCAGCATGGCGGCGAGTGCCGCGATGCGCGTCGCGCGAAGATGGGCCGTGCGCACGCGATCGAACGACGAGCTCATATCCACAGTTGCCCCGCCTGCAGCAGGTAGTACTCGGCGACGCCGAGCATGATGATGGCGAAGAAGCGCTTGATCCAGAGCATCCAGGCGCCGGCGCGCGGCAGTTTGGCGAGTGCACCGCTCGACACACCGACGACGACGAGCAGGGTGCACATCCCGAGCGAGAATGAGAAGAGATAGGCAAAGCCGAGCGCAGCGCTCTTGGTGGTCGTCACCCAGGTGAGGACCGCTGCCATGACCGGGGCTGAGCAGGGGGCGGCGACGAGCCCGCTCACCGCGCCCATCAGAAGGGCGCCGGCAAATCGGCCGCCCTCGCCGGCGGTGGCCGCGCGCTGCATCACAAATGAAGGGATGCGCACGGGGATGACGTCGAGCATCGCGAGCGCGGCGACGATGAGTAGGTTCGCCATCCCGAAGAGGAGCCACGGGTTGCTGCTGACGGAGCCGAAGAGTGTGCCGCTGAGTCCCGCGGCGAGTCCGAGGCTCGAGTAGACGAGCGACAACCCGAGCACATATGTGAGGGAGAGAGCGAGCGCCCTCCCGCGTCCCGGCCGGCCCACGGATGTGCCCCCGACGATGGCCGCCGTGATGGGGATCATCGGGTAGATGCAGGGCGTGAAGCTCGTGAGCACGCCCGCCAAGAAGAGGAGGGGGAGTGCAGTAACCGGATTAGCGGATAGTCTTTCGGCGAGGTGGGCGAAATCCACGGTGTCAGTTGGGTCGGAAGTGCTTGTCCTACCATTATATGCGCTGAGGACACTGATTTGTTTCCGCTCAAGGTCGGCGGTCGGGGGGTCGAAGCTATCTCGTAGGCCCTCTGTCCGCGAGCGTATTTGTGACCTCCGTCCAACCTGACCCGAACGCTGATCCCGCGCCGAGCTTGCAGGCGAGCGTGAGCGCGATCGAGTCGTTGCCGGCCGTCCTGAGCCTGATGCGGCAGCAGATCTCGTCGGTGCTCGATCACCTCAAGAGCAGCACGAGCGCACTCGAGGCGGAAGGTCTTGGCAAACTGCGGCAGACGAGCGAGCAACTGGAGAAGGTGACGAACGCGACGGAGTCGGCTGCCAACGGCATCCTCGACGGGATCGACCGTTCGTTGAATCTTGTCGGGGAACTGGACGCCCTCGACACGTCGGGAAGCGTCGAGGCGGCGGAGAAGCGGGCGCTGCTGAAGGACAACCTGTTCGACGCGCTGAACTGCGTGCAGTTCCAGGATATCACGTCGCAGCAGATCCGGCATGCGAGTTCGTTGCTGGCCGACATGGAGCAGCGGTTCGGATCGCTGGTGTCGGCACTCGATCCCGCGACGATCAGCCAGTTGACGGCGCGGGCGCCCACGGCGCACGCGCACTTCGATCCGGACGCGATGTTCGGTGAACGCGAGTCGCGTCAGGCCGAGGCGGACAAGGTCTTCAAGTAGGGGCGCAGGGGCTGGACTGAGGCGCGCGTCGGGAGCGAGGGAAGGGCTCGCGGGGTTAGCTTTATCGGTTCCGCCCCACCCAACTTCAGCTCTCCAGACGACCCCGTGGCACCACAGTTCATCTACGTCATGAAGGGGTTGCGCAAGGTGATCCCGCCCGCGCGCACCATCCTCGACGATATCTGGCTTTCGTTCTATCCCGGCGCGAAGATCGGCGTGCTCGGTCCCAACGGATCGGGCAAATCGTCGCTGCTCAAGATCATGGCCGGCCTCGACCAGGAGTTCCAGGGCGAGGCATGGGCGCATAAGGGCACGAAGATCGGCTACCTCTCGCAGGAGCCCGAACTCGACCCCACGCTCGACGTGCGCGGCAACGTGGAAGTGGCGCTCAAGGAGCAGCGCGCCGCGCTCGACGAGTTCAACGCCATCGCGATGAAGTTCGCCGAGCCGATGAGCGACGACGCGATGAACGCGCTGCTCGACAAGCAGGGGAAGCTGCAGGAGTACATCGACCACCACGATCTGTGGAACCTCGACAACAAGATCGAGGTGGCGATGGACGCGCTGCGGCTGCCGCCGCCGGACGCCGACGTGACGGTGCTCTCGGGCGGTGAGAAGCGCCGCGTGGCGTTGTGCCGCGTGCTGCTCGAGGAGCCCGATCTGCTGCTGCTCGACGAGCCGACGAACCACCTCGATGCGGAGTCGGTGGCGTGGCTCGAGCATCATCTCGAGAGCTTCCCCGGCACGGTGGTCGCGATCACGCACGACCGGTATTTCCTCGACAACGTGGCGCAGTGGATCCTCGAACTCGACCGCGGGCGCGGCGTACCGTACGAGGGGAACTACAGCGGCTGGCTGCAGCAGAAGGCGGCGCGGCTCGCGCTGGAGGAGAAGCAGGCGAGCGTGCGGCAGAAGACGCTCGACCGCGAGCTCGAGTGGGTGCGCATGGCACCGCGCGCGCGGCAGGCCAAGAACAAGGCGCGTCTGCAGAACTACGAAGAGCTCATCAGCGAGGCGCAGCAGGAGAAGGTGACGCAGAACGAGATCGTCATTCCGCCGGCGCCGCGGCTTGGCAACGACGTGGTGATCGCGAACAAGCTGAAGAAGTCGTTCGGCGACAAGCTGCTGTTCGAGGACGTGTCGTTCTCGCTGCCGCGCGCGGGGATCGTGGGGATCATCGGCCCGAACGGCGCCGGCAAGACGACGCTGTTCAAGATGTTCAACGGCATCGAGCAGCCCGATGCGGGTTCAGTGAAACTGGGCGAGACGGTGATCGTGTCGTATCAGGACCAGAACCGCACGCTCGAAGGGAAGCGCACGGTGTGGGAGGAGATCAGCGGCGGGCTCGAATTGCTGCCGGTAGGGAAGAAGGAGATGAACTCCCGTGCGTATGCGTCGAGCTTCGGGTTCAAGGGCTCGGACCAGCAGAAGCTGGTGGCGACACTGTCGGGCGGCGAGCGCAACCGGCTGCATCTCGCGAAGACGCTGATGCAGGGGGGCAACCTGCTGCTGCTCGACGAACCGACGAACGATCTCGACGTCGATACGCTGCGCGCGCTGGAAGAAGCGGTGCTCGATTTTGGCGGCTGCGCGGTGATCATCTCGCACGACCGGTGGTTCCTGGACCGTGTGGCGACACACATCCTCGCGTTCGAGGGGGATTCGGAGACGGTGTGGTTCGAGGGGAACTTCCAGGCGTACATCGAGGACCTGAAGAAGCGGAAGGGGCCGGATGCGGATCAGCCGCATCGGATCAAGTACAAGAAGCTGGTGCGCGGGTAGTACGCGCGCGTCGCGATACCGTGCGATGCGACGAGGGGCGGCCGTTCACGGCCGCCCCTCGTGTGTTTCCAATCGCAGGCGCGATCAGGGCACGAGCGCCCGGTGCGCGTCGAACCATCCCTGCATCGTGGTGAGCTTGCTCGCCTCGTGGCTCGGCCGCCGGCGAATCCCGTGCGGTTCGTCGGGAACGCGGACGAGCACTGACTCCACGCCGCGCATCTTGAGCGCCTTGTAGTACTGCTCGCTCTCGCTCATCGGCGTGCGGAAGTCCTCCTCGCCGGTCATGATGAGCGTGGGGGTCTTCACGTTCTTCACGACGCTGAGCAGGGAGCGGCTGTCGTAGTTGGCACGATTGTCCCACGGGAATCCCGGGAACCAGTCCTGTACTGCGGTGGGCGCCATGTCGGCGGTGAGGGCGAAGCTTTCCCAGTTGATCACGGGATAGAAGGCGAGCGCGGCGCGGAATCGGTCGGTGTGCCCGATCATCCACGCGGTGAGCACGCCGCCGCCGCTGCCGCCGGTGACGTAGAGACTCTTGGGGTCGATGTAGCCCTTGGCGATGACGGCGTCCACGCCGGAATTGAGATCGTAGTAATCGTCGCCCGGATACGCGTGATGGATGAGGTTGCCGAACTCCTCGCCGTAGCTCGTGCTCCCGCGCGGGTTCACGTAGAGCACCACGAAGCCCATCGCGGCCATGATCTGCTTTTCTTCGTCGAACCGGTCGCCATAGTTGGCGAACGGCCCGCCGTGGATCTCGAGGGCCAGTGGGTACTTGCGTGACGCGTCGAAGCCCGGAGGCTTGATGATCCAGCCCTGGATCGCGCGGCCATCCTTGCTCGATTTGTAGGTGATCTCTTCCACGGCGCCGATGGTGCGACTCGCGAGCAGCGACGCGTTGAGCGAGGTGAGGTCCTTCGCCGTGGCACCGGGCGCCGACGTGGTGAAGCCGACGTTCGACGGCACGCTCGGGATGCTGTGCGTGAAGGCGATGGCGCCGTCGCGGTTCACGGCGAACGACCCGCCGGAGTACGCGCTCGTGCCGCTGCCGATGTCCTTCGCCACCTGACGGTACGCGCCGTCGAGGGCGAAGAGGAGCACATGCGTGTTGCCGCGTTCGTCGGCCTGCACGTAGAGGCTCTTGCTGTCGCCGCTCCACTGCGGGTTGGCGACGGAGTTGTCGAACTTAGCGCTCACGACGCGCTTGTTGGAGCCGTCGCGATTCATCACATAGAGCCGCGTGTTCTGGTAGCCCTGATGACGGTCGTCATAGCCGGTGAAGGCGATGAGCTTGCCGTCGGGACTCACGGCGGGGCTCTGGTCGGGGCCGAACCGTTCGGTGAGGCGGCGCGGTGCTCCGGTGCCGGTGACGGGGAACGCCCACAGATCACTCTCGCGTGAATTGAACTCGGGGTTCTCGCCACGCCGCGCCGAGACGATGAGCTCGGCACCGTCGGGGGTCCATGCGAGTGCGCCACCGCCGCCGAAGCCGCCACCGTGCTGAAAGTCGCCGCTCGTGATCTGACGCGGTGCACCGCCGTCGGCGCGCACGACGAACGCGTGCGTGAATCCGCGCGGCACTTCGCCCACATCATTGAACCGGAAGACGAGCCGGTCGTCGTACTTGGGCGGCGCCGACCAGTTGGCGCCCGGGGGCGGCGTGAGCGGGGTGCCGATGACGAGCGCCGGCTTGCCGACGAGTGCCAGATAGGCGATCTGCGAGCCGTCGGCCGACCACGTGGCCGCCGAGGGCGGCGTGCTGACGTTCGTGAGCGGCGACATCTCGCCGGTGTCCATCCAGCGCAGCCAGAGCTGCGCCGAGCCGCCGCGGTTGGAGGCGAAGAGCAGGCGCTTGCCGTCGGGGGACCAGCGCGGCGCGGTCTCGCTGAACTTGCCGCTCGTCACCGGGCGGTGGCTCGAGCCATCGGTGCGCACGAGCCAGATGTTGCTGTAGCGGCGGTCGGTGGCGATGTCGCTCCATTGCCGCACGTACGCGACCCATTGGCCGTCGGGTGACGGTTGCGGATCGGCGACGTACTCCATCTCGAAGAGGTCGGCGGGTTTGAGGCCGCGGTTCTGCGCGATGAGAGGGGGCGCGGTGAGCAGGGCGGCGAAGGAAGCGATCAACAGGCGGCGGAGATGCGTCGGCATCGAACACTCCGGTGGTTCGGTGGTGGAGCGGGACGTCACGACGATACGACGGTGAGGGCGATGGGGCCAGAGCCGCGACGCGAGGACTGGCGTAGATTCG
>CAIRBD010000207.1 GCA_903876745.1 uncultured Gemmatimonadota bacterium | reverse complement strand
GAACCCGGACGACTACGGCAGCACGCCGCCGGTGAGCTATTCGGCGCACGTCGCGCATCTGGATGCCGTCACCGCTCAGGACCGCGCCGCGCGCGAGCACCGCGAGCGGCGCACGCGCACGCGAATGGCGCTGCTGTTCGGACTGCTTCCACTCGTCCTCCTCGCCGCCGCCTGGTCGCTCGGCGCGGTGACCGGTTCGGAGCTGGGACACGCCGCGCTCGGCACGGTGGTCGCGATGGCCGTGTACGGCGCGCTCTTCGGCGCGTCGGGGCTCGCGTACTCGTTCAGTGCCGTGAACGCCGAGGAGCATCTGGGCGCGTTCTTCAACCGCGCGATGGCGCTGGCCGTCGCGTGTGCGGCGGTGGGCACCGCGACAGCGGCGTGGTGGAGGCGCCGCGGCGGCGCGCCCGTAGCGTGGCTCGAGTTCGCGCGCCTCGGACTCGGCGTCGCCGCGGGCACCGCGTTCGCGTTCGGCGCGGCGGCGCTCGCCACGCACGCGCGCTACGGCGTCGTGATGCACTGGGAGGTGCCGAATGTGTTCTGGGGGTTCGGCTTCTACCTCGACACACTGTCGCTGATGGCGGTCGGCTTCGCCGCGCCGGTGCTGGCGGCGCTGGCGGTGGCCATCGGATGGAGGCGGTCCACGACGTGACACGGTCCTCTCGGCGGATGCCGGGAGGACCGTGCGCGTTGCCGTGACTGCGCGCGCCCGCCGGCGCGCTGTTCAGGAGGCGGGAACGAACCCGCTGAACGTGAACTTGTAGGCGTTCTGCGCCGTATCGAACACCGCGTGGAAGGTGCCCGGATGGGTGCCGGTGAAGCCGGGGATGGTGGGGATGACGAGGTCGAAGGATTTCTTCTCCATCAGCATCGCCTTCGTGATCATCGGTTCGATGAACACGGTCTTCGCCTTGTACGAGCCGATGACCATGTCGCCGCGGAACGGCGTCTTGCCCTCGACTTCGGCCGCCGGCAGCGCGTGCATCCCCATCTGGGCGACGCAGATCCCCACGAGCGAACTCACGCCCATCATCTTGGCCATGTCCGGGGGCAACGGCTCGTCGTGCAACTCGTAGCCCGCGGGCAGGGCCGCCGGCTTGCTCGTATCGACGCAGTCGATCGCCATCCGCTCGGCCTGCGGTACAACGTAGAAGTGAAAATCGAAGTGCGGCTGCATGAACGGCGCCGGCGCGTGTCCGCTCGCTTCCCAGTACATCGTGAAATGTGTGAGGCCGCTTCCCTGCTTCACCGCCTCGGGCACGTCGAGCACGGCTTCGGGAACGGGCGGCCACTTCATCTCGGTCTCGGTCGCCGGCGCGTTCTCGATGCTGGCCATCGGCACGACCAGGCTCACCTCCGTCGGGTTCTTCCCCTGCGTCCGCGCCGAAAGGCACACCTGTCCCGTGTACACGTCGGCACACGGACCCTTCACGTCGACGGGCGCGCTTTCGCACGCGCCGAGGGCGACGACCAGCAGGACAGACGCCGAGCGGACTCCTTTGAACATCGGATACCTCTCTGAGAGGGGGAGCAGTGCCATCACTGCTGCGGCCGAGCCGTCGGGGAGCGGCGCGACATTGGGCGTTCCAGCCGCAAAAACAACCGCCTGTCCGGTTGCGCCGCAAGAGTGCGACGGACGCCGTCACCCGCGGCTCCGCGGTCGGTCGCGGCCCTTGTAGGCCGCCGGGAGGATTCGTATGGTTGCCCCCATGTTCACCTCCCGCTCACGACGCGCGCTCCGGCTGTTCGCCGCCACCATCACCACGGTTGCCACCGTCGCCACCATCGGGCACGCACAGTCGGCCGCGCACGCCCTCGTGCTGCAGACCGACTTCGGCACCAAGGACGGCGCGGTGGCCGCGATGAAAGGCGTGGCCGTGGGCGTGGAGCCGCGCCTCCCGATCTTCGATCTGAGCCACGAGAACACGCCGTACGACGTGTGGGAAGCCGCCTACCGCCTCAAACAGAGCGTGCCGTTCTGGCCCGCGGGCACCGTGTTCGTCTCGGTGGTGGACCCCGGCGTCGGTACCGAGCGCGCGTCGGTGGTGCTCCGTACGAAGAGCGGTCACCTGCTGGTGGGACCCGACAACGGCACGTGGACGCTCGTCGCCGACGAACTCGGCATCGACGCCGTGCGACGCATCGACGAGACGGTCAACCGCCGCGCCGGTTCGGAGCAGAGCTACACCTTTCACGGCCGCGACATCTACGCGTACACCGGGGCGCGGCTCGCCGCCGGCATCATCACGTTCGAGCAGGCAGGGCCACTCCTGCCCGCGCGCATCGTCACCATCCCGTACCAGCGCGCCACGTTCACCAACGGCGTACTGCGCGGCACCATCCCGTTCGCCGATTTCCAGTACGGCAACGCGTGGACGAATATCCCCGACTCGCTGTTCCACGCGCTCCAACCGAAACTCGGCGAGCGATTCACCGTGGTCATCACGCACGACGGCCGCGAGGCGTGGCACGGCACCATGCCCTACGCGCGCACCTTCGGCGACGTCGCGCCGGGCGCACCGCTCCTCTACCTCAACAGTCTGATGGACGTCGCGTTCGCCCTCAACCAGGGGAACTTCCTGAAAGCGAAGCGGCTCGGGTCGGGCGGCGGCTGGGGCGTGACGGTCGCACGCGCGCGGCGCTGACCGGCGCCGCGCGCGTTCAGTACCGTCCCACGACGGCGGCTCAGTGCGAGCGGATCGTCGAGAGGAACCGGTCCACTTCCGCGAGCAGCGACTCCGCCGTCCGCGAGAGATCGGCCGACGCCTCGACCATCTGATCCGCCGCCGCGCGCGTCTGTGTGCTGTCGGCGGCGGCCACGGCCACATTCTCGCTCACGGCCCGCGAGGACTCGGCGGCGCGATTGATGCTGCGGCTGATCTCGGTCGTCGCGTGCCCCTGCTCGCCCACGGCGCCGCGCACGGCGACCGACAGATCGTGCATCGACGTCACCGTGTTCGCGATGACCGTGGTGGCGCCGACCGCGCTCGTCGCCGCGGACTGGATGGTCTCCACGAGGTCGCCGATCTCCTGCGTGGCGTTCGCCGTGCGCGTCGCGAGACTCTTCACCTCGGCCGCCACCACCGCAAAGCCCAGCCCGGCGTCGCCGGCGTGCGCCGCCTCGATCATGGCATTGAGCGCGAGCAGGCGCGTCTGACTCGCCACCTCGTTGATGATCGCCACCACGCGACTGATGTCGCGCGAGGCCGACGCGAGCCCCGTGACGACCGCGTTCGGCTGGTTCGCCTCGGGGAGCGCCTGCCCGGCCATGCGCAGCGACTGCTCGACCTGCTTCTCGATGCCGCCCGCCGTGTTCGCGATCTTGTCGCTCGCGCCCGCGACCGTGGCGACGTCGTGCGACGTGCCGTCGGCGGCGGCGGCGGCGCGCTCGGCGTCGTCGCTCGTCCGTTCGGCCGAGTCCATGAGCGTGCGCGCCGTCGCCTCGACTTCGGTGGCCGCCGACGCGATGCGCTCCACCACTTCCTTCACCACGTCCTCGAACTCGTCGGAGAGCTTCATCCGCTCCGCCCGCTGCGCGGCCGCCCGCGCCGCCGTGTCGGTGGCCGCGTTGATGAGCCCCGCCCCCTGCCGAAAACTCCCCAGCATGCCGCGCGTGAGCACGCGACGGTAGAACTTCTCCTCACTCGCGTGCGTCAGCGCCGCCCCGCTCTCGCGGACGAACGCATCGGTCATGTCGAGCAGTTGGTTGATGTCGCGCTGCATCCGCGCCACCGCAGGGTCCTTGCTGATGCCCAGGATGCGCGGCTCGAGGTCGCCGCGCGCCGCGGCGGAACAGACCTCGCTCACCTGTTTGATGGCCGCGCGATACAGGGCCAGCTCCGTCTCCGCCGCGCCGCGACGCCGGCCGTTGCGTGTGAACATCAGAGACTCCAGACCAGTTCTTCATACGGCATCCCCTGTTCCCCGAGGAATGCCGCGAACAGTTGCCGCGACGCCGCGATGCCGTCCTTCTTGTTCGCGTGCCGGCGCTCTTCGGCGAGCAGCGCGGCGTAGAGCGGCTTGATCTTCTCGAGCGCCGACGGATCGGGCCAGCGGCGGTTGGAGTGATAGCCGATGATGTTGCCGTTCTCGTCGAACGTGGGGGTGATGTGCGCGTACACCCAGTAGTGGTCCCCGTTCTTCGCGAGGTTCAGCACATAGCCGAACATCTCGCGGCCGGCGCTGATCGTGTCCCAGAGCAGTTGGAACACGCAGGCGGGCATCTCGGGATGGCGGATCAGGTTGTGCGCCTCGCCCAGCGCTTCGTCTTCGTCGAAACCCGCCACCCGCAGAAATACTTCATTGGCATAGGTCACGCGCCCTTTCAGGTCGGTCTTCGTGACGATGATCTCATCCTGGCCGAACGTGCGTTCGCGGCCGGTGGGTCGAATCGTTGGTGCTGCCACAGATCATGCCTCCACGGGGTACGCCACGCCCTGTCCGAAAACAGGGCCATCGCGTTCACCCCCAGTTTCGACGCCGCACATGGAATCTTGATCGTTGTAGTCGTCGAGGTACCTGCCGTGCTCCGGACGGTCTTCGCGCAGCAGAAACAGGCGGCCGCCACGCACCTCCACCAACGACAAAGCCCCACCGCGCGAGCGAGTGGGGCCGATCGTGAAACGGGGGTGCCGGACGATCGAACGTCCGCCCGGACTCAGTCCTCTGGCGCCGCGACGACCGTCTTCGGCCGCCCCGGACGGGAGAACCCGTGACGCGCTTCGGTGGGACGGGCGCGCACGACCAGCAGGTTTTCGTAGTACGCCGCGATGCGCTTTTTGACCGACGCCTGCGTGTCGCTGTCCGAGACCTCGAACGGCGCGTAACGCTGTTGGTCGGTGGTCACCGCGAACCACCACCACCACCCCGCCGGCGCGGCAGTCCGCCGCTCCACGGTGCAGGTGTAGGTGCGTTCGCCGTGCACGAACGTGAATCCTTGCATCATCGGCCCATCTCCGCGCGAAGGTGAAGCCAGCGCAAAGGGCCGGCCCAACCCCTGTGGTTGGGCCGGCCCTCCGCCGGACGATCCGTGGTTACTGGCCGAGCTTCGTCACGTTCTCCGCAGCCGGACCCTTCTGGCCCTGCACCACGTCCAACTCCACGCGCTCGCCTTCGGCGAGCGACTTGAAGCCAGAGCCCTGGATCGCCGAGTGATGCACGAAGCAATCCTTGGCGCCGCCCTCAGGCGTGATGAAACCGAACCCCTTCGCATCGTTGAACCACTTGACCGTGCCTGTCGTACGCATAGCGATACTCCTGGTGTTGTGTAGTCTTCGGAGTCCGGCCGTGCCGTACGCCGCAGACGCCTGACCAAAAAAAAGTGCCCCGCAAGAGCGAGGCCCCTGGACAGTCGGACTTCCGAACCCTATGAGCGGAAGCCCAGAGACGAATAATGGCATGCTCCGGGCCAAATAGCCATCCCCCCCCCGCAACCGGGGATTCTGGGCGGACCGGCCGGTCCGCCCAGAGGCCCCTCCCTCTACCTGGCGACCACCAGCGGAAGCTCGACGAAACTCGCCTGCCCCGGGGCGGAAAACACCCGCTGGACCGCTTTCCGGTAGTCCCCCGGCTTTGCCCAGAAGATGTTGGGCACGAACGTCTGCGGATTGCGGTCGTACAACGGGAACCAGCTCGATTGCACCTGCACCATGATGCGGTGCCCGGGGAGGAACACGTGATTCGCCGTGGGGAGCGCGAACCGGTACGTGAGCGCCTTCCCCGCGTCGATCGCCTTCGGCGTCTCGAAGCTCTCGCGATATCGCCCGCGGAAGATGTCGGCGGCGATCATCAGCTGATACCCACCCATCTGCGGCTGCTGCGCGACTTCGTCCGGGTACACGTCGATGAGCTTCACCACCCAGTCGGCATCGGTGCCGCTCGTGGAGGCAATGAGGTTCGCGACCGCCTGTCCGCTGATCTTCACCGGCGCGGTGAGCACGTCGCCCGTGAACGAGAGTACGTCGGTGCGCCCCGACGCCTCGCGCTGGTCGTCGACGAGCCAGTTGGGCCAGCTGTGCAGCGCGTCGTAGCCGGTGGGCAGCGTGGGGCGCGCACGGAACGGCACCGGCTTGGCGGGATCGGAGACGTACTCCGCGTACGGCGCCTCAGCCGCCGCGGGCACCGTGTAGCCGAGCCGGAAGCCCGGCTGCAGATAGAGCGGCGTGGGCCGCACGGCACAGCCGGCGGCACACCCGGCCGGCCACGAGGGGAGCCGGCGCCAGGCATTCGTTCCCGTCTCGAACGCCGTGACGGGCGCGATGTCGGCGGCGGGCCCGTCGTCCTTCAGGTACCGGTCGAGGAACGGGCGCAGCACTTCGCGCTGGAACGTGAGCGACGTGTTGCTCTCGAAGCGGATGGCGCCGAGCGAGCTGCCGTCGTCGATCTCCTGCCCGTGATGCCAGGGGCCGAGCACGAGAAAGATCTTGTCGTTGTTCGTGTCGCGCGGCTTGAGCGCCTTGTACACGGCGATGTCGCCGTAGATGTCTTCCTGGTCCCACAGGCTGTGCACGAGCATCATCGGCACGGTGAGCGGCTGCTTGGCGAGCACGCGGTCCATGGCCTGGTCCTGCCAGAACGCGTCGTACGACGGGTGCTCGAGGATCTTGCGCCAGAAGCCCACCTGCTCGAGGCCACGGCGCCGGCCGAGCTCGCCCGCCGAGCCCGCCTCCATGAACATGTCGTAATCGTCCCAGTGGGTGGTCCACCACTTCTCGGCGTTGTCGCGGGTGCCGGCCTGATTATAGATGTACGGCATGTTCTGCTGGCGGAAGGCGCCGTTGTGGAACCAGTCGTCGCCCATCCATCCGTCCACCATCGGGTTCATCGGCACGCTCACCTTGAGCGCGGGATGCGGGTTCACCACCGCCATGAGAGGGAGGAACCCGTCGTACGAGATGCCGAGGATGCCCACCTTGCCGTTCGACTCGGGGACGTGCTTCACGAGCCAGTCGATGGTGTCGTAGGTGTCGGTGGCATGATCGACCGCCGTGGGATTCTGCGGACCGTGCAGCGGGCGGTTCATCACGTAGTCGCCCTCGGAGCCGTACTTGCCGCGGATGTCCTGCACCACGCGGATGTAGCCGCCGCCGATGATGACGTCGAGCGCGTTGTCGTAGCCGTCGAGTGCCGACGCGAGGTGCGCGCTCGCGTTGTGCGTGGTGAGCTCGTTGGCGTTGTACGGCGTGCGCGTGAGCAGCATCGGGGCGCGCGTCGCCCCCTTGGGGATGAGGACCACCGTATGGAGTTTGACGCCGTCACGCATGGCGATCATCACGTCACGGCGTTCGTGATCGAAGCCGGCGTTGGTGGGGACGAACTTCGCGGGGGTCTCGCTCGGCAGCGTCGTGACCTGCGCGCGCAGGGCGGCGCGGGGCGCGGCCAGAGCAAGCGCACAGACGGAAGCGGCGAACCAGCGGCGCGCAACGGAGGATGACACGGGCGGCTCCAGGAGGGGCAGTGAGGATGAGGCTCGTCGCGGCCGGCGCCGCGACGCGCGACGCGACCATCCGGGCAAGTTGGCGGTTCCATTCGCGCGCCGCCAGCGCCGCGCACCGCGGGTTACAGGGGCGGTCGCCGCATCGCCACGAGCTCGGCTTGAATCTTGTCGTGCTCCACTCGTTCGCAATCCGGGCAGAGTCCATGACTGAAGCGCGCGTCGGAGTGCTCGCTGATGTACTGCTCGAGCCGCTGCCACACGTCGTTCCCGCCGCGGATCTTCTTGCAGTACATGCAGATCGAAAGGAGCCCCTCGAGCCTGCCCACCCGCACGAGCGTGGCCTCGAGGTCGGCCTTCTGCCGTGTGAGCACGGCGTTCTGGGCCGCGATCCGGTCGCGCTGCCGTTTGAGCTCGAGCTGATTGCGGATGCGGAGCTTCGCCAGCTTGAGATTCACCGGCTTCGTGATGTAATCCACGGCGCCGAGTTCGAGCCCCTCCTGCTCACCCTCCGCCGAATCCACCGCCGTCACGAAGATGACCGGCGTGGAGGAGAGCGTCTCGTCGGCGCGGAGCACCCGGCAGAGGTCCATCCCGGTCAGATCCGGCATCATCACGTCGAGCAGGATCAGGTCCGGCCGTTCCTCTTTCGCGATGGCGATGGCGTCGAAGCCGTTCTGCGACGTGTACAGCTCGTAGTTGCCGCGCAGCGCGCCGACGAGCAGCGCGATGTTCACCGCGTCGTCGTCGACGATGAGGACCTTCATCTGCGCGGTGGTGTCCGCCACGCGGTCGTGCTCGGGGACGATCATCCGGGATCCTGGATTGAGTGCACGGCGCCCAGCCCGAGGACGCGTTCCATCTCCGCGACGAGCTCTCGCACGTGCAGCGGCTTGCTGACGTATCCGTCGAAACCGGCCGTGCGGAACCGCCTCTCGTCGTTCGGGTGCGCGTAGGCGGTCACGGCGATCACCGGCAGGTGAGCGCCGCTGACCGCCTCCCGTTCGCGCAGCAGCCGCAGCGCCTGCTCACCGTCCAACTCGGGCATCTGGATGTCCATGACCACGAGGTCGAAGGGTGCCGCCTCGAGCGCGTCGAGCGCGGCG
>CAIRBD010000206.1 GCA_903876745.1 uncultured Gemmatimonadota bacterium | reverse complement strand
TCGCGCGACCTCTCGCTCGCCTATTCCCCCGGCGTCGCCGAGCCCTGCCTCGACATCCAGAAGACCCCCGAGGACGCCTACAAGTACACCGCCAAGGGCAACCTCGTCGCGGTCGTCTCCAACGGGACCGCCGTCCTCGGCCTCGGCAACATCGGGGCGCTCGCCGGCAAGCCGGTCATGGAAGGCAAGGGCAACCTCTTCAAGCAGTTCGCCGACATCGACGTCTTCGACCTCGAAGTCGGGTCTGAGGACCCAAAAGACGTCGTCAAGTTCTGCCAGCTCCTCGAGCCCACCGTGGGTGGCATCAACCTCGAGGACATCAAGGCCCCCGACTGCTTCTACGTCGAGGAGGAACTGCGGAAGACGATGAAGATCCCCGTCTTCCACGACGACCAGCACGGCACGGCCATCATCAGCGGCGCCGCCCTCCTCAACGCCGTCGAGGTGACCGGCAAGGACCTCGGCGAGATCCGCTGCGTGTTCTCGGGCGCCGGCGCGGCCGCGATCAGTACGGCCGAGCACTATATCCGGCTGGGCGTGAAGCGCGAGCACATCATCATGTGCGACCGCGAGGGCGTCATCTACGAGGGGCGCCCCTCCAAGCACATCGATCCCTACAAGATCAAGTTCGCCGGGAAGTTCACCCAGCGCACGCTCGCCGAGGCGCTCGTGGGTGCCGACGTGTTCGTCGGGCTCTCGGCCGCCGGCGCCGTGACCGGCGAGATGATCAGGCCGATGGCGCCGCACCCGATCATCTTCGCGCTCGCCAATCCCGTGCCCGAGATCCTCCCGCACGAGGTGCGCGCCGTCCGTGACGATGCCATCATCGCCACAGGCCGCAGCGATTACCCCAACCAGATCAACAACGTCCTCTGCTTCCCGTTCATCTTCCGCGGCGCGCTCGACGTGCGCGCCACGACGATCAACGAGGAGATGAAGATGGCGGCGACGAAGGCCCTCGCCGCGCTCGCCAAGGAAGACGTCCCGGACGCCGTCTCGCAGCTGTACGGTCTCAAGAGCGTGAAGTTCGGCAGCGAGTACCTGATCCCCTTCCCGTTCGACCCGCGCGTGCTGCTGTGGGTGGCGCCGGCCGTCGCCTGGGCCGCCATCGCCAGCGGCGTGGCGAACCACGTGTTCGACCACGACGACTACCGCGAGCAGCTCGAAGGGCGCCTCGGCCGGGCCCGCGGCATCATGCGCGGCATCATGAACCGCGCGCACCATGATCCGCGCCGCATCGTCTTTCCCGAGGGCGAGGACCTCAAGGTCATCCGCGCCGCACAGATCCTCGTGGACGAAGGGATCGCCTACCCCGTGCTGCTCGGCCGCGAAGCGGCCATCCGCGCGGCTGCCGAAGAGAGCGGCGTGCCGCTCACCGGCATCCGCATCGAGGATCCGGCCACGTCGGAGCACCGCGACCGGTACGCGCAGTACCTCTGGCAGCTCCGGCAGCGCAAGGGATTGTCGCTCGCCGAGGCGCATCAGCGGCTGTACAAGGGGATCTACTTCGGCAGCGTGATGGTCGCCGTGGGCGACGCCGACGGCATCGTGGGCGGACTCGGCAAGCACTATCCCGAGACGATCCGTCCGGCGCTCGAAGTGATCGGCGCGCACCCCACCACGGGGCTCGCGAGCGGGCTCTACATGCTGGTGTTCGACAAGCACGTGATCTTCTGCGGCGACACGACCGTGAACATCGACCCCACGGCCGAGCAGCTCGCGCAGATCGCCATCTCGGCGGCGGGGCTGGTGACGAACTTCGGGCAGGTGCCCAAGGTCGCGATGCTCTCCTTCTCGAACTTCGGTTCGGTCAAGCACCCCGAGGCCGAGAAGATGGCGCGCGCCGTGCAGCTGCTGCGCGAGCGGCGGCCGCAACTGGTGGTGGACGGCGAGATGCAGGCCGACACCGCGTTCAGCCCCGAGATCCTGGCGGATCGCTATCCATTCAGCAAGCTGAAGGAAGAGGCGAACGTGCTGATCTTCCCGAACCTGAGCGCCGGCAACATCGCGTACAAGCTGCTCACGAAGCTCGGCGGCGCGACGGCGATCGGCCCCATCCTCGTGGGGATGGCGAACCCTGTGCACGTGCTGGAACAGGGCGCGGACGTGCAGGAGATCGTCAACATGGCCGCGGTCGCGGTCATCGACGCGCAGTGGCGCGGCCGCGCCGCCGACATCCCCGCAGCACCGGCCCAGGCCGATGACGCGGAACTCATCGAAACGCTCTGACCTCATCCTGAAGGGATTCGCCTCATGCCTTTGGCCACATCGCCCTCGCGCGTCAGCGCCCACGGACTCGACGCGCAGGGGCTCGCCCCGTCGGGCGCGCTGCACTGGAACCTCGTGGCGCCCGAACTCGCCCTCGCCGCGGCCCGCCGCGGCGAAGGCGTGTTCGCCGACATGGGACCGTTCGTCGCCGTGACGACCCCACACACGGGCCGCTCCCCCAAGGACAAGTTCGTCGTGCAGGAGCCGTCGTCGCAGGCGGACGTCGACTGGGGCGCCGTGAACCAGCCGATGACGGAGGCGCACTTCGACACGCTCCTCGCCGACGTGCGCGGCTATCTGGACGGGCAGCCGGAGCTGTTCGTGCAGGATCTCTACTGCGGCGCCGACCACGACTACCGGCTGTCGTGCCGTTACGTCACGCCCAACGCGTGGCACGCGAACTTCGTGCGCAACATGTTCATCCGTCCGGAGCTCGCCGAGCTGGCGGAGTTCGCGCCGAACTTCAGCATCCTGCACGCCCCCGAGTACCAGGGCGATCCGGCACGGCACGGCACGCGCACGAGCACGTTCATCGTCGTGCACATCGCCCGGCGGATGATCCTCATCGGCGGCACACGGTACGCCGGCGAGTTGAAGAAGTCGATGTTCACCATCATGAACTATCTGATGCCCAAGCAGGGCGTGCTCTCCATGCACTGCTCCGCGAACATCGGCACGCACGGCGACACGGCGCTCTTCTTCGGCCTGTCGGGCACCGGCAAGACCACGCTTTCCGCCGACCCCGACCGCTTCCTCATCGGCGACGACGAGCACGGCTGGAGCGAGAACGGCACGTTCAACTTCGAGGGCGGCTGCTACGCGAAGGTGATCAACCTCTCGCCCGAACAGGAGCCCGACATCTTCGCCACCACGCAGATGTTCGGCACGATCCTCGAGAACGTCGAACTCGACCCGGTCACCCGCAAGGTGAAGTTCGAGAGCCAGGCGATCACCGAGAACACGCGCGCGTCGTATCCGCTGCCGTACATCCGCAACCACGTGCCGAGCGGCCGCGGCGGACACCCCAAGAACGTCGTGTTCCTCACCGCCGACGCGTTCGGCGTGCTCCCGCCCATCGCGCGGCTCACGAAGGAACAGGCGATGTACTACTTCCTCTCGGGCTACACCGCCAAGGTGGCCGGCACCGAGCGGGGCGTCACGGAGCCGCAGGCGACGTTCAGCTCGTGCTTCGGCGCCGTCTTCCTCGTGTGGCACCCCACGAAGTACGCGACGATGCTGGGCGAACTGCTCGCCAAGCACGACGCCAAGGTGTGGCTCATCAATACGGGGTGGAGCGGCGGCCCGTACGGCGTCGGCTCGCGCATGAAATTGTCCTACACGCGCGCGATGGTTCGCGCCGCGCTCGCCGGCGCGCTCGACGATGCCGCCGTGCAGGTGGACCCGGTGTTCGGGCTCGCCGTGCCGCAGTGGGTCGAGGGCGTCCCCGCCGGCGTGCTCGACGCACGCACCACCTGGCCCGACCCGGCGGCGTACGACGCGCAGGCCGCGAAGCTCGCCGCGATGTTCCGCGAGAACATCCAGAAGTTCGGAAGCGCCGTGCCGGCGCACATCATCGCCGCGGGACCCAAGGGGTGAACGCCTGACGTTCATTCGCGACCCGCTGTGGAATAACATCCGCATCGACGCCGTGGCCGAGCGCCTGCTCGACACGGCGGTGGTGCAGCGGCTGCGCTACGTGCGCCAGCTCGGGCTCGCGCACCTGGTGTATCCGGGGGCGACGCATTCGCGCTTCGAACACGCGCTCGGCGCGTACCATCTCGCGGGACGCGCGCTGCGCACCCTGCGCGAATCGGAGCAGATCGGGACCGACGCCGGCGACGAACCGGCCATCGTCGCGGCCGCCGCCCTGCTGCACGACGTGGGGCACTACCCGTTCTCGCACGCGCTCGAGGAGATCGGCGTGCCGAACCACGAGGTGGTGGCCCGGCCGCTCGTCACCGAGGGCGACGTCGCGGAGGTGCTGCGCACGGGCATCGCCCCCGACGCACCGGAACGGGTGCACGCCATCATCTGCGGCGAGAGCCGGAGTCCGCTCGCGGGGCTCGTCTCGGGGTCCATCGACCTCGACAAGATCGATTACCTCAAACGCGACGCGCTCATGTGCGGCGTGCCCTACGGCGAGATCGACGAGGACCGCCTCATCCACGCGATGGTGGTCGTGGACGACCCCGCCACCGGGCGCCGCCGTGTGGGCATCCGCGACAAGGGGCTCGCCGCGCTCGAGTCCCTGCTCTTCGCCAAGTACCAGATGTACCGCAACGTGTACTGGCACCACGCCTGCCGCTCGGCGACAGCGATGTACAAGCGCCTCGTCGAGGTAGCGGTGGCCGACGGGACGGTGCAGGTGGGTGCCGTGTCGGCATTCACCGACGAGGGGCTGCTGCACGCGCTCGACGCGAGCGCGAACCCGGCCGTGCGCTCGCTGCTCGAGGCCATCCGCACGCGCCGCCTCTACAAGCGCGCCTTCGAGGCGCCGGCGGCGCATCTCGACATGGACGCGCTGGAGTGGATCAGCGACGACCGCACGCGCACGCGGCGCGCCGAAGATGCGCTCGCCTCGGCGCTGCGCCTTCCGGCCGGCGACGTGCTGCTCGACTTCCCCGCCAAGACGCAGATGCTGGGACTCGACCTGCCGGTGCTCGCGCGCGACGGCACGGTGCGGCACCTGTCGCACGAGGGGATGCCGGGGGCGATCGACTTGCCGCGCATGTCGGAAGAGCTGTACCGCTCGGCGAGGTGCCTGCGCGTGTTCACTTCCGAGCGGACAGTCGCGGAGCGCTCGACCGTGCTCGGCGTACTGCAGAACAGCTACTGACGTTAGCGGTTGACGGTTAACCGTTAACGGTCAACCGTCAACGTCAGTAGTCGTTCCCTTGCTCCGGCCGTGCGCCTCGGCCAGCTCCCGCCCGATCCCGCGGTAGAACGACGCATCCTCGCGCTTCCCTTCCCCCTCGAGCGAGAGCGCGCACTTCTCGAGCGCGTACAGGATGTTGCCGAGGAACAGTTCCGCCACCGACGCGACGGTCGGCAGCTCGTCAGCCATTCGCGGACGCGTCCACGGAGGACACCTGCACGACGATCGCCGTGATGTTGTCCAGGCCGCCGCGGCCGTTGGCCTCGGCGATCAGGGCGTCGACGATGCGCCCCGGCCCGCTGCGCGCCAGCAACAGCTGCTGCAGGCGGCGGTCGTCCACCATGCCCGTGAGGCCGTCGCTCGCCACGAGGAACACGTCGCCCGGCGCGGCGGTGCCGCGATAGACGTCGGCGTCCACCATCTCGCTCGCCCCCACGCACCGCGTGATGACGTTGCTGTACGGATGGTACCGCGCCTGCTCGGGGGTGAGCAGTCCGGCGTCGACCTGCTCCTGCACGTAGGAGTGGTCCTTGGTCAGCTGCCGGAGCGCGCCGTCGCGCAGCAGGTAGATGCGCGAATCGCCGATCTGTCCGATGAGGTACTGGTCGTTGGAGAGCACGAGCACGCTCGCCGTCGTCCCCATCCCTTGCTTGTCGACTTCCGCGAGCATCCGCTCGTAGATGGCGCGGTTGGCCTCGCGCAACGACTGCACGACGCGGTCGGCGGCGTCGGTCTCGAGCACGCTCGCCATCGACAGCAGGTGCCGCGCCACGATCTGCACGGCCATCTCGCTCGCGACCTCGCCCGCCGCGTGCCCGCCCATCCCGTCAGCGACGATGAACAGGCCGCGCTGGTCGTTCGCTTCCGCGAAGAAGTTGTCCTCGTTCCCCGAGCGGATCATGCCCACATCGGAACGGGCGCCCACGGCAAGATGCACGATCAGCCTCTCGTCGAGAGCAGGAGGACGATACCGGTGACGCCGGCGGCGGCC
>CAIRBD010000205.1 GCA_903876745.1 uncultured Gemmatimonadota bacterium | reverse complement strand
CCCGACCGCCAGTTTCCGTCGACGAGGCCACACACGCGCACCATCACGGATGCGCGTGGCCCTCTTGACAACTTTTTTTGTCAAGCGTACAATCCCCCCATGCGCAACATCCACGTCATCGATGACCCGGCCGCCGCCACGGTCGCCCTCGAGCCCATCCGCAGCCGACTCCTCGCCGAGCTCGCCGCCCCCGCCTCGGCTGCCACACTCGCCTCGCGCGTCGGCCTCACACGGCAAAAGGTGAACTACCACCTCAACGCGCTCGAGGCACACGGCCTCGTGCAGCTGGCGGAGAAACGCAAATGGGGCGGGCTCACCGAACGCCTGCTCGTTGCCTCCGCGGCGTCGTACGTGGTGTCGCCGAGTGCGATGGGACGTGTCGCGGTCGACCCCGCTCGCGAGGTCGATCGCCTCTCCGCGAGCTACCTCATCGCCCTCGGGGCGCGGCTCATCCGCGAAGTCGGCACCTTCATCCGTCGCGCGGAAGAGTCCGGCAAGCGCCTCGCCACGCTCGCCATCGACGCGGAAGTCCGCTTCCGCTCGCCGACGGAACGCGCGGCGTTCAGCCACGAGCTCACCGGCGCCATCGCCACGCTCGTCGCCAAGTACCACGATGCGTCCGCTCCCGGCGGGCGCGCCCATCGTCTGATCGTCGTCGCGCATCCCCTTCCACAGAAGTCCAAGCCCATGGAGGTCCAATGAGCGTCAAGAAGGAAGCCAACGGCCGCCACTTCATCGATTTCGAAGTCGAGGTCCCCGGCACGCCGGAAGAAGTCTGGCAGGCCATCGCCACGGGTCCCGGTATCTCGGCGTGGTTCGTGCCGACCACGTTCGAGGAAGCCGACGGCAAGCCCGTCGCGGCCAACCTCGACTTCGGCGGCGGCATGGTGTTCCGCCACGACGTGAAGACCTGGAATGCGCCGACGCTCTTCGTGCGCGAGGGACCGGGCTGGGTGCCGGGCTCGCCGCCCATCGCGGCCGAGTTCCACATCGAGGCGCGCGCGGGCGGCGTGTGCATCCTGCGTGTGGTGCAGAGCCTCTTCTCCGCGACCGATGACTGGGACGGACAGTTGACCGGCGCCGAAGAGGGCTGGCCCGCCATCATCCGCATCCTGCGGCTCTACCTCGCGCACTTCCGCGGCATGCGCGCCGCGATCGCGAAGGTGATCGTCCCCGTGCCGGGCACGGCGGCGGACGCCTGGGCGACACTCACCCACGCATTGAGGCTCGCCGACGCGCGCGACGGACAGCGGTGGTCTGCGCCGGCGGGCGTGCCGGCGATGAGCGGCGTGGTAGAGCGCGTCGACCAGCATCCGTTCGGCGTCCTGCTCAGGCTCGACGCGCCTGCACCCGGCATCGCGGCACTCGGCACCATCGAGTTCGGCGACATGGTGATGGCGGGCTTCACCTTCTATTGGTACGGCGATGCGGCGGCCGCGACCGTTGAGCGCGAGACGCCGCAGTGGGACGCGTGGATGCAGCAGTGCTTTCCGCAGCCGGCCGGATCGGATGGCACCGGCGCATGAGCACGCGCCTTCGCACGCTCGCGCTGATCGTCACGAGCGCCTGCGCGGCGTCGAGCGGCGCAGCCCAGTCGGATCCGTACCCGTCGATGGCGCCGATCGGCGCGTACCAGATGGAACGCGGCGCGGAGATCTCGCTGGCGCGCAGTGCGGCGCCCGCGTCCATCTCGCGCGACGCGTCGGTGCTGGTGCTCGGAGCGCGGGGCTACGAGACAGCGGTGCCGGGCACGAACGGCTTCGTCTGCTGGGTAGCCAGAAGCTGGATGGCCGCCTTCGACTGGACGGAGTTCTGGAACCCGAAGGTGAGAGCCGCCGAGTGCATGAACCCGCAGGCCGCGCGCGCTCTCGTGCCGGTCATCACGCTGCGCAGCGGGATGGTGCTGGCCGGTCGCACGAAAGCGGAGATGCTGGCCGCCATCAAGTCGGCGTACGCGAAGGGCCGGGTGCCCAAGCTCGCCCCCGGAGCGTTGGACTACATGATGTCGAAGTCCTCGTACCTCACCGACGAGGGGGATCACAACATGCCGCACGTGATGTTCTTCACGGTCGGCATGGACGCCAAGGATTGGGGTGCCGGCGCGGCCGATGTGCCGGTGATGGCGGCCCCGTACTGGTTCTTCGCGTCCAGCGATCCGTCGCAGACCAAGGGGCTGCCGCCGGTGCTCGTGTTCCTGGTGGGGGTGGCGACCTGGTCCGACGGCACGGCGGCCGGTGGGTCCGGACACTGACCGCACCTCGCGCAACGAGGCGGTGACGAAAGAGACATTCGAATTCATCGCGCGCTACAAGAGTCGGCGTTATGTTGCGCGTGGCCGCCGAGCACTTCCCTTCTCCACACGCCTCGCCCCGGACCCCATGCGCACGCTCTTCGAACCGACGGATGTCAGCGACGTTCAGGCGCGGCTTCAACGGTTGCAACCCGCGCATCAACGGCTATGGGGCAAGATGACGGCGGCGCAGGCGATCGCCCACTGTTCGGCGGGAGTGCAGATGGCGCTCGGCGACCTGCGGCCGCCTCGCGTGCTGATCGGTCGCCTCATCGGTCCGTTGGTCAAACGACTCGCGCTCGGCAACGACGCACCATTTCGTCCGAACTCGCCGACGGCGCCGGCGCTCGTCGTCAGCGACGCGCGTGACCTCGAGCAGGAGCGCACGCGTCTCGCCGGGTTGATCGATCGGTTCGCCGCCGGCGGGGCGGCCGGGTGCAGTACACATCCGCACCCGTTCTTCGGTCGGCTCACGCCGGAGCAGTGGGCGGAGTTGATGTACAAGCATCTGGATCACCATCTGCGCCAGTTCGGGGTGTAGCGAGTCGACGGCACGGTGCCGGCGTCGGACCGAACTGTCGCCACGGACGAGCGCGATGAACCGAAATAGCGCTGGCCCCGCCCCCTATTGCACGCCGCCACTAGGGCCTCTATACTGCACCATATGGTTCAGTATCGCCAACCTCGTTTCGACGCCGCGTTCGGCGCGCTCTCCGACGCCACCCGGCGCGGCGTGCTCGAGCAGCTCGCTCGGGCGGACGCGTCGATCACGGTGCTCGCCGAGCGGTTCCACATGACCCTCACGGGTATGAGGAAGCATGTCGGCGTGTTGGAGCAGGCGGGGCTCGTCACCACGGAGAAGATCGGGCGCGTGCGAACCTGCCGACTCGGCCGTCGCACGCTGCAAGAGGAAGCCGAATGGATCGAGCGGTACCATCAACTCTGGAGCGATCGCTTCGACGAGTTGGACCACGTTGTCGAAGAACTTAAACGGAAGGAGAGAGCCGACGGTCGACAAAAGCGAAAGTGAGGCCACGCCCGTGAAGAACCAGACGACGGTGGAGCGGCCGTCCGATCGCGAAGTCATCGTCACCCGGACCGTCAACGGTCCTGCGCACCTGGTGTTCGAGGCATGGACCACGGCCGATCTCTTCAGGAAGTGGTGGGTCCCCAAGTCGTACGGGATGAACCTGCTGTCCTGCGAAATGGATGTGCGCGTCGGGGGGCAGTATCGTTTGGCGTTTCTCCACGAAGGGTCGACGATGGAGTTCTTCGGCACCTACGTCGAAGTGGTACCGAACACCCGCCTCGTGTGGACGAACGACGAAGGAGACAACGGCCAGACGATCACCACCGTGACCTTCGAGGAACGCGACGGCAAGACGTTGTTGACCGTGCACGATCTGTATCCCTCCGCAGAAGCGGTCGACACCGGATCGGCGGGCGCGATGCCCGAGATGTTCGACCAGCTCGACGAGCTCCTCGCCGGCCTCTGATCACAATGCCGACGCTCGACACGCACGGCTCTCGTTTACACTATGACGTCGTCGGCTCCGGTCCGCCGACCGTGTTCATCCAGGGCACGGGCGTGCGTGGTGCAGGCTGGGCGCCACAGACGGCGGCGTTGCAGGCCGAGTTCACGTGCCTCGTGTTCGACCACCGCGGCATGGGGGCCAGTCAGCCGCAGGGCGCGCGCGTCACGGTCCCACAGCTCGCGCAGGACACGCTCGCGCTCATGGACGCGCAGGGATGGTCGAGCGCGCACATCGTGGGCCATTCGCTCGGCGGTCTCGTGGCGCTCGAAGTGGCGTTGGCGGCGCGCGCGCGCGTACGGAGTCTCTCGCTCCTTTGCACCTTTGCGCGCGGACGTGACGCGACGCGACTCACGGCCGCGATGCTGTGGACGGGGCTCCGGACGCGCATCGGCACGCGCGCACAGCGCCGCCGGGCTTTTCTCGAACTCGTCGTCCCGGCGAGTGCGCCTCCGGCCGCGCGGTCGGCGGCCGTCGCCGCCGAACTCGCGCCGCTCTTCGGCCATGACCTCGCGGACCAACCGCCGATCGTGATGGCACAGTTGCGCGCCATGACCGCATACGATGCGACGCCGCGCCTGGCGACGCTCGCCGGCCTGCCGACGTTGGTCGTGAGCGCAGAGGAAGATCGCATCGCGCCGCCCTCGCTGGGGCGCAGTCTGGCCGCTGGCATCCCGGGGGCGAGCTATCATGAACTCGGCGGCGCGGCGCACGGCATGCCGATCCATCGGGCGGCGGAGGTGAATGGGTTGCTGGAGCAGCATCTCCGGCGCGTCGAGGCGGCCGTCTGACCGTGCGTTCGTTAGAAAGTCACCTGCCAACTTCAGCCTGGAGCACCACCGTTTGCGATATCTGAGAGCTGTGAGCAAGACCACCTGTCTCGCGCTCGCGGTCGCAGGTAGTCTGGCCTGTGGCGCGGCAGGCACCGTACCGACGCGTACCGTCGCGACCCCACCTTCGTCGGTCGAACGTCAGGTGACGCCGTCCACCACGGATGCGGCCATCAATACCGCCGACGAACCGCATGTGGCCATCAACCCCTCGCCGAGCGTCGCGGCCGCCGGCCGCCTGTTCGTGTTTCTCCCAGGGACGGGCGCTGTGCCAACGCAGTATCGGATGATCCTGCGCGTGGGTGCGGCACGTGGCTATCACGCCATTGGCCTCAACTATCCGAATCCGACTGCCGTGGGCGTGCTGTGCGCCGCTGACACCGACGCCGAGTGCTTCTGGAACGTCCGCCGCGAGGTGATCAGCGGCACGAACACGAGCCCGTTGCTGGACGTGTCGACGGCGAACAGCATCGTGAATCGCGTGCAAAAGCTCGTGGCATATCTCGACCGCCAATTTCCAACGGAAGGATGGGGGCAATACCTCACGGGCGGCGCGATCGACTGGTCGAAGGTGGTGATCTCCGGCCACTCCCAAGGTGGTGGGCACGCCGGCGTGTTGACCAAGCTGTACGCGATGTCCCGCGCCTGCTTCTTCTCCTCACCCGCTGACTGGCGGCAGGTCACCAACGCGCCCGCCACGTGGACCTTCCGGGCCAACGTCACAGGCGCCTCGCAGCAGTTCGGTTTCACGCACGTGCAGGATCAGTTGGTGCCGTACACGCAGCTGCGCGACATCTGGCAGGCGATGGGGCTCGGCGCCTTCGGCGCGCCGGTGAATGCCGACGTTCGGCTTCCGCCGTATGACAACAGTCACCAGCTCAGCACGACCGCAACGCCGGTGATCGACGGGTCGTACCACGGCTCGACGGTCGTGGATGCGGCAACGCCGAAGACCGCGCAGGGAGCGGCGGTGTTCGAGTCGGTCTGGACCTATCTCTGTTTCCCCTGATCGCGGCGCGTCACAACTTCATCTTCTTCAGCAGATCCTGATAGCGGGCGTCGGAGCGCAAGGGATCGAGCGCGGGTTCGGTCTTCAGGAAAGTCAGCAGGAACGAACGTTCCGCGTACGCGAGGTTGAGATTCTCGAAGGCGCGGTCCTTGTCGCCGAGTGCTGCGTACACCACGGCGATCACCCATTTGGAGACCTGGGTCTTCTTGGCGAGTGCATTCAGACGGTCGAGTGTCTTTAGCGCGTCGGCGCGTCGGCCGGACAGGGCGTACACGCGGGCCTCCTCCGCCAACGGCGGCGAGGGGTTGTCGCCCAGGATCTCCTCGGCTTTTTTCAGCGCGGTCAGCGCTTCGGCATGTTTCCCGAGCTGGTTGTATGCCTGACCCCGCACGAAATACGCCATCCACTGGTCCGGATCGAGTTCCAAAGCCTTGGCTGCCGAGGCCAACGCATCGTCGTAGCGGCGGGACTGGTAGAAGTGCCACCCCTCTTCGAAGGCGATCTGCGGTGACACTGGGTCGAGTTGCGCGGCTTTGCGGATCTCGGCCAGCCCCTCGTCGCGCTTTCCCATGCCGATCAGCAACCACGCACGATCCTCATGCGCCGGCGCGTAGTTGGGATTGAGTTCCAGCGCGCGGGCGTATTCGCGCTCGGCCGCGGGCCAGTCGAAGCTGTAGAACATCAACGCGGCGCCGTGCTCCACATGGGCTTCGACCAGATCGGGGTCGAGTTCGAGCGCCTTGCGCGCGGTCTCCAGGCTTTTCGGCCCGACGTCACTGGCCGGTTCAAACCAATCCGTCGCGAGCGAGTAGTAGTACGAGAGCCCGTCGTACGCGAGCGCGTAGTTCGGGTCGACCACGGTGGCCTGGCGAAGGTAGTCGCGTCCTTTCGCGAGGTTGGCGAGATCGAACTTCGAGGCGTAGAAGCGGCCTTTCAGATAGAGCTGATAGGCCTCGGCATTCGTGGTCTGATGTTTCGCCATGCCGGAGGCCTGTTGGCTGCTGAGGCGCACCTTGAGCCGTTCCACGATCTGCTGCGTGATCTCCTTCTGCACCGCCAGGGCGTCGTTCACGTTGCGGTTGTTGTATTGCTCGCCCCACAGTTCGCTGTTGTCGTCCACACTGACCAGTTCGGCGCTGACGTCCAGACTGTTCGCACTCTGGCGGACGCGACCAGTGAGGACGGCGCGCACGCCCAGTTCTCGACCGGCGGTGCGGGGATCGGTGCTCTTGCCCTGATAGCGAAACACCGCGCTGCGCGACATCACCTTGAGATTGGGCAGCTGCGAAAGGCTGCTGATGAGGCTCTCCGTGATACCGTCGCTCAGGTACGCGGCATCGGGCGAGGGACTCGAGTTGACGAACGGCAGAATGGCGATCGACTCGATCGGCCCTTGCTTGCGAGTCAGAAAGAACGCGCCGAACGCGGCCGCGGCGATCACGGCGACCGCAACGGCCGGCACCATCCAGCGTGCCCGGGGTTTTCGAGTGGGCGGAGCCGGGTGCTCCACGGCCCACAGCAACGCGGTCTTCAGATCCATTGCAGTCTGGAATCTGGCGGCCGGGTCCTTGGCCAGGCACTTCTCGACGACACGTCTCACCGCCGGGCTGGTCTCCAGGGGCGCCGGCTCCTTCTCCAGGATCGCCACCATCACACTGAGGGCTCCCGATCCCGGAAACGCCATCGCGCCGCTGAGCAACTCGTAGAGGACGCAACCGAACGCGAAGATGTCGCTGCGGGCATCCGCTTCCTTGCCCTCCAACTGTTCCGGCGCCATGTACTGCAGCGTTCCCGATATCTGTCCTTCAACGGTGAGCGCGACCGCGGTTGCATCATCGCTGCCGAGGCCTGGTGCGATCTGTTTGGCCAAACCGAAGTCGAGCAGCTTGAGACCATGCGCGGTCGCGAGGATGTTGGCCGGCTTGAGATCGCGATGCACGAAGCCCTTACGATGGGCGGCGTCCAGCGCGTCGAGGATCAGCACGGCGGCGGCGATCGCCTTGTCGAGTGGCAACGGCCCCTTGAGCGGGACGCCGTCGATCAGTTCCATGACGATGAAATTCGGCCCGACGTCGTAGACCTGACAGATGTTCGGGTGGTTGAAGGCGGCGACGGCGCGCGCCTCACGTGCGAACCGCGCCGTGAAGGCATCCTTCGACACCTTCAGCGCGACGTCGCGCTCCAGCTGCGTGTCGCGCGCTTTCCACACCTCACCCATGCCGCCTTCGCCAACGGGCGAGACGAGGCGGTACCGACCGAACGTGTCGCCGGGTCTGAGTGGCATGCGCGCCGCAGGGTCTTCCATCGACATCCGGAATGAGGGCCTTGTGCGTCTTCGCCGCGTTGCTGGGAGTCGCGCCGGCCGAAGGGTGGGATCTCGAAAGGGTTTGTCAGGTTGCAAGTATGGTTTGTGAACTGCAGGGGCGTCAATGCTGAACCGTGATCGTCAGGCCGCAGCAGAAACGATCTGTCGGTGGGTG